>SCUN01000226.1 GCA_004297655.1 Acidobacteriota bacterium
TTGAGATCGACGATGCCGTCGGGGCGCTTGAAGAGGGCGGAGGTGGGGCAGATCTTCATGCACGGCGCTTCCTCGCACTGATTGCAGAGGACCGGCAGGAAGAACCGCGACGTTTCCGGGAATGTGCCCTTTTCGACCGTCTTGACCCAGCAGCGATTCACGCCAATGGGGATATCGTGCTCCGACTTGCACGCGATCGTGCACGCGTGACAGCCGATGCACATCTTCAGGTCGATGGCGAAACCGTAGTTAGGCAACGAACGTGACTATACCAATCTCATCGGGGAATCTGGCATCGACAATGTGTTGCGTAGGCCGGGGCTTCAGCCCCGGCGGCCCGCCTACGGCCTCCGCCACTTGAGATCGCGAAAGCGCCCGAAGTCCGAGTCGAGCGTGATCCATTCGCAGCCATGTTCGATGGCGAGCGCGGCATGGTACGCGTCCGCCACCACCGTGCCTCTGACGTACGTCTCGAGGCAAAGACGCGTGAAGATCTCCCAGTGGCGCGCGCCCGGGGAAACGCGAACCGCGTGGGCCGGGCGCAGGACCGCGTTGGCGAATTGAAATGCCTCCGCGACGCTGGCCGGATTGCGTACCGCGCGGGGATTGGTGACGATGCGAGCGAAGGCGCAGAGGACGAGTTCCGAACAGCCGTACGCCTGATCTGAGCGCAGCGTGCGCTCCAGCCACCCCCTGCAAACCGCGTGGAATTCGTGGTCCTCTTGAAACGCCGCAATCAGCACGTTGACGTCAGGAAGGGTCATCAGATCTCTCAAGTCGATCGAGCAGTTCCGAGGTCTTGATGAGGTCAACGCCGGGCATCGCGCCTCCGAGCTTTCGCGAAATCGGCATTTCGATCTCCGGCCGCGGGGATTTCGCGCGCGCGATCACCTCGCGCAACGCGTCTTCGATCACCGCCGTGAGGGTGCGGTGAGTCTCGGCCGCCAGCTTCTTCGCGGCGCGCATCAGATGCGGGTCGAGGCGAACGGTCGTGCGCATGAACAAAAGCATATCAAGCATATGTCAATATGTCTCAAATTCTCTGGTGAGCAGGTGCGCCAGTGCGCGGGTGCGGCGGGTGCTCGGGTGCGCTGGTGCGCGCATCCGAGCGGCCAGTCGGGCGATTCGCCGCTGTCTGGCCGATCCTGTCCATCGCGGAATTGGCAAGCCCTCGACCAGGCTCGTCGTGAGATGCCCGCCCATCAACAGGCGAACGAAGCGATTGAGGATCTCGGAGTTGAAACACGCGCAGAGGAACTGCTGCTGCTCGATCGGCAGCGGCGTCTTGAGGCAGAAGATCGTGTGAGTGGTCACGACCCCGGCAGGAACGATCGCGGCGATGAGGGCGTGGCGGTTGCCGACGGCGGAAATATCGCGATAAGCGAGGCGAGCCTGATCGAACGGCCGATCGGGCAGGGCCCGGACCGCGGCCGACGAGGTGATTCGAAATCGCGCCGACGCGGCGTCGCAGGCGAACGGCTGGATGTGCTTGCCCTCGATCACCGGCAGGCCGCGCTCGCCGAAGCGGTGCCGGTCGTCGGTGACGTTGAGCTCGCGGCCGAACGAGGCGCCGTAACTCTCGCGGCTGCCCACGGGAGGAAACCGCGCCGACAACCGATCGAGCAGTGCGAGGTCGCTCAGTTCACGAAGGTCCGGGATGCGTCGCGCGCGGCCGCCGACTCTGGCCAGCAGACTCGCCGTGACGCCAATGCCGGGACGGTCCACATCGCCGACGGACGTGACACCGCCGGTGAGCTTCATCGCCTGCGTTGCCGCGCCCGGGCTTGCGTGGAGCGCGAGGAATCTCACGCCGCGGTGAATCGGGAAGATCGCATTCCGGTTGTCGAAGCCCGTGATCGCTGACGTCTCGCACCGATCGAGCAGCCGTTCCCTCAGCGCCTTCGCGCCATCGTCTGACGCGAGCCCCCACGGAAGCACGAGACCGACGCGGCCGCCGCGGCGCGTGAGATCGAGCGCGCGCTCGAGAAAGGGTTGATAGAGATTGATGTGGCCGCGGCCGCAGCTTGAGTAGATGCCGCTGTCGCGAATGAACCGCGCGAGGCCCGCCGCGCCGGCCCCGCCGCCGGCGCGCAGCATCTCCCAGGGCGGGTTGCCGACGACCGCGTCGAAGCCGGGATGTGGACGGGGTCGGCCATCAGCGTCGAAAAACGCGTCGGAGAATTCCAGGGGCCAGTGGAAGAAACCCCGGGCGTCTCGCGCCGCGCGCGCGTCGTGCAGCCATCGCGTGAGAGGGCCGGCCGGCAGCGTGCCGTCATTGCGGATCAGCGCATCGATGGCCGCGCGCAGTTCGGGCGCCGACGGCGCGCTCGTCGGCGAGAACCACCGCAGGCACCACAGGTCGGATGCGAGCCGCCATCGGTGGAGACCCGACGACTCGCCCGCGAGCCTCGACCACATCGCTTCCTTCTGGCGAACGACCTTGACGTTGTCGTCTGCTGTCGCGTCGAACTCGCGCAGGAACGCGACCGTTCGGCCCGCCGCCGGCTCGAGATCGCCGTCGAGGTCGAGCAGCGGCAACGGCGAGCGGGAACGTTGCTGGCGGTCGGCGACGCGTCGAAGGTCCTCGGGCGCCGCGCCGACGAGCGCATCGCCCGCGCGGAGGCGGTGGTCGAGGAAGCTGAGCGGCTTCCCGCGCGACAGCGTCGCGAGCCACAGTGACAGCCGCGCGAGTTCGACGGCGGTGGGGTTCTTGTCGACGCCGTACAAGCATCGTTGCGCGACAAGCCGACGGAAGTCCGCGCGGGCGTCGTCATCGACTTCGTGCTCGGAGAGCCGATGTTCGTTCACGAGCGCTCGCTCGTACGCCGCGGCGAGGTGCCGGCAGGCCGCGACGAGAAACGCGCCGGAGCCCATCGAGGGATCGAGCACCTTGAGAGTGAGAATCTGATCGGCGCTGGCGTTGTGCGTGAGCGGCGTGAGCGTGGTTCGGACGACGAACTCGGTGAGCGCGCGCGGCGTGTAGAACGTGCCGCTGTCCTTGCGGTCGGGGAGGCCAAGGACACGCTCGTAGACCGCGCCGAGTTGCTCGACGCCGAGATCGGGGTACGCGATCGTCTCGCGGCCGTGCCGCGTGCGTCGCGTCGAGAGTGAGACGAGCGTGGTGCCGATCGCGGCGTCTTCGCGCGGCGCGCCGCGGGCCCCGCCGGATCGTCGTCGCTCCAGCGTCGGCGCCGCGGAGCGCGCGAAGAGCCGGCCGTTGAAGGGCGGCACGTCAAGCCTCGGCGTGTGGCATCCGGACCTGAGCAGGCGTGAGACCGCGGCGAGTCCCTCCCAGAGTCCCGTGGCGCGGGGTGATTGCCGCGCGGCCTCGCAGAGCGTGCCGATCGAGTACGCGGGTCGGTACAGCGGATGCCGCCAGGGAATGAGATCGCGCGACTCCACGAACAGGAGAAACAGCACGCGATAGACGATCGCCAGCGACTCGCCCGGGCCGAGCCTCAGCGCGTGGAGCGCCGCGAGGCTGTCGGCGACGCCATGCTGCAGGTCGGCGCGCACGGCGTCCTGGAACGCGGCGGCGTGAGCGACGGTGCGGCGGAGCGACAAATCGCCGGAGGCCGACAGCACGCGCGCCGCCGCCAGCGCGGCGAGCCGGGTGAAGGTGTCGGGATTCTGGGCCGCATCGGCGAGGGAGAACTCGATGAACTGCCGCGACCAATGCGCCCGTGCGTCCACGATCTGCAGTGCCGGCGGCGCAAACACGACGCACCACTCAGCCCCGACCGAGTGGGCGTGGTCGACCGCGTCGCGCCAGATCGCTGGTGACCGGTTCGCCCAAGGGGCGACGATCAATCCCACGGGTTGAGCGCCGGGCGCCGCGCGCAGTTGAAATCGCGCGACGCGCGATCCGAATTCGGCTGACGAGGCGTTGAACCCCAGATCGGCCATGAGCGGCATCGCAGCCACGTCGGTGATCGTGCGCAGGCCCGTGGCCGGGCCGCACGTCGCCTCGACGCGTTTCCAGTAGCGCGCGAAGTGCGCATGACTCGGGTGCACGGGTGCGCTGGTGCCCAGGTGCGCTGGTGCATTGGTGCACAGGTGCGTGGCGACGTACTGGAGGGGCAGGAGATTGCCCGAGATTCCCGGGAGCATCGCGAATCAGTCGCTGGCGAGCGCGAGCAGTTGTGGGGGACTCGCGTGAAAGGAACGCGACGGGTCGGCGAAACTCGATGGCGCAGGCGCCCGCGGCGGCTGGGCCGTCTCGGCGCCCGAGCCCGGAAGCGTGAGCTGGAGCGGAGCGGCGATCGTCACGGGCGCGGCGACGACGCGGTTCGCGGCTCGCCCGGCTTCCAGCCGGGCCAGCCGCTGCAGCCGCGCGGCCACGCGGGCGTGCCCGCGCGAGATCACTTGTTCACAGAGCCGGCCGTCGCTGGAGAGGATGTTGGTGCGGCAGAGGGTGAAAACGACATCGGGTGTCGTTTCCACTGAGGACGCCTCGGAAACGACACCCGATGTCGTTTTCACCGGCCGTCCGATCGCCGGCCCGCGCCACGCCGCCGCGCGCGCGCGGCGCGCGGCGAGCACGCGCGCCGCGGCGCGTCCCCGGCGTTCCCACCGGCCGCACGGCCGCAGCCACGCGCTCGTGGCTGCGGCCTGCGACCGCCGCTCGACCCGCTCGGCCAACTCGAACTCGCGGTCGTGCGACGTCATGAGCTCGGTCAGGTGCACGTCGCGCGCCTGACCGAGCCGATCCACCCGCCCGGCGCGCTGCTCGAGCCGCACCGGGTTCCATGGCCGGTCGAGATGAATCACCCACCGGCAACGCTGTTGAAGGTTGAGTCCCTGGCTCGCGACGTCGGTGGCGATCAACACGCGCGAGGCGCCCGACCGGAATCGCCCGAGCGCGATCGCCAGTTCCCGCGATGACAGCCCGCCATGGGCGACGCTCACGTCGGCGACGTCCCCGAGCGAGCGCTCGACGATCCCGAGCGAATCGCGAAACTCCGTGAAGACGATCGCGGGCTCGGTCGTCCGCGCGATGAGGCGGCGCAGCCGCTCGACCTTGCTCTCGATCCGCGCGGCGGCCACCGCCACGGCGCGGAGCCGGCGCAGCCAGTTTCGCTCGCGATCCACTGCGAGCCCGATTGAAGCCACCAGGCCTGCTTCGTCGCCGTCATCAAACGACAGCACCAGTTGATCGGCGTCGTGGCTCGGCGCGCCCGCATCAAGAAACGCGAGGCGTCGCTCGATCGAAAGCCGCAGCGCGCCAAAGGTCGAGAGCGCTCGCTTGTTGAAGATCGCGATCAGCAACTCGGCGGCGTCACGGGTGTCGCTCGTCGCCGCGTCGCGCGCGGTCCGCCCGAATCGCCCCAGCAGATCGAGCGTCGCGGCTTCGATGGGCGCGATTCGCACGCGGATCCGGCGCGCGCGCCGAAGCGGGCCGGGGCCGATATCGAGCCGCGTCCGGCGAAAGACCGTCGCCGCGGCCTCGTCGCCAAGCGCGCCGAGACGCTCGAGGCGCCGCGCCGCGGTCTCATCGCCCGAGTGCGGGGTCGCGGTGAGGAGCAGCACCTGTCGCGCGTGGCGGGCGATCGCGTCGGCGGCCTCGTGTCGCGCCGAATCGCCGCAGACGAGGTGCGCTTCGTCGAACACGACAAGATCCCAGGGTTCCGGCGGCAGCGCCGCCGCGATGTGCGGTTGCTTCACGAAGTCGATCGACGTCAGCTGCACGCCATCGAGCGACCACGGATTCACGTCGCGGGGAAGGTCAGCGCCGAGTCGTCTCAGCGATTCGGCGTCCATCGACATCGCCGCGATCGCGAATCGATCGTGAAGTTCCTGTCGCCATTGTTCGCAGAGCGTCGCCGGCGCAACGATGAGCACCCGCCGCGCGCGGGCTCGGCGCAACGCCTCGGCCACGATCAGCCCGGCTTCAATCGTCTTTCCCAGCCCCACCTCGTCGGCAATCAGCAGCCGCCGACGTCCGGATGAGGCGGCAAGCCAGGGCTCGAGTTGATGCGGGAGAAGGTCAATGGCTGCGGTCAGGGCGGCAAGCGGAAGTTCGAAGGACTCCGCGGTGGCGCGCGCGTGGTCGACAAGCGCGCGCCAGCGTTGGGGCCGGACCCGCCGGGGCCGGCTTCGCGTCGCCGGCAGGGATATGCGGTCGAACGGCAGGAAGAACGTCGCGCGGCCGGCGTCGATCTCGACAACAGGACCGTGGCGGAAGGACCGTACCACTCGCCACCGCTCACGTCGTACGATGACCTCGCTTCCGGCTGCCGGCAGGGATTGCATTTCTTGCCACCTCCGCGCGCAACCGAGTTGGCAGAAAGCGCAACGCTCCCTGCGGCAAGGCCGCGACGGACGGAGTTATCGCAAGCTGGATGCCAGAAATGGCCAATGGCCGATGGCCAGTGGTCATTGACCACTGACCATTGACCACTGACCATTGCTCCTAGGGGTGGCTGACGACGACGTTGGTGGAGATGCCGCCGCGGGCGGTGAAGGCGCCGGTCACCGTCATTCGCTTGGGGTGGCAGGCGGCGACCAGGTCGTCGAGGATCTTGTTGGTGGCGGCCTCGTAGAAGATGCCCTGGTTCCTGTACGACAGCAGGTAGTACTTGAGCGCCTTCAATTCGATGCAGCTTTTATCCGGCGTGTACTTAATGATGATCTCGCCGAAGTCGGGCAGGCCGGTCTTGGGGCACATCGACGTGAACTCGGGGCAGCGGATGTCGATTTCGTAGTCGCGTTCGGGCCGCGGGTTCGGGAAGGTCTCGAGTGTTCCGTTCATGTGTTTGACAGCCTTGGGGTCGAGGACTACGATACCGCGGTTTTTCGAGGGAGACCACGTTCATGACTGACGCTCGCCGGATGGGCAAGATGGAGCTGTTCGCGCACTTCGCCGAGAAGTTCGACATCAAGCGTACGGTCGCGCGTGATTTCTTCGACGAACTGCTCGCCTTGTCGGAGCGCGAGCTCAAGCGCACCGGCGAATTCGTCGTCCCCGGCCTGTGCAAGCTGGTCGTGCAGCGCCGGAAGGCCCGCGACGGCCGCAACCCTGCGACCGGCGAGATCATCAAGATCCCCGCCAAGATCGCCGTGAAGGCCCGCATCGCCAAACCCCTCAAGGACGCGGTCCTGCCCCGGAAATAGAAAACGAGATCGGGACTCGTTTTCGAGAAACGAG
>SCUN01000227.1 GCA_004297655.1 Acidobacteriota bacterium
GTCCGGCGGATTTTGATCCCGGGAATCGTCACTTCGGGCATCCGGAAACGGGCATCCCGGCCGCCACGATCCGGCAGGCCTTGATGATCCCGATCGGCGGCGCCAGATTCTGTGTGAGCGTCAGCGGGTTGTCCGGCGTGGCCTGGCGCGGCGCCGTTGGTTGCGCGTTGATCTTCTGCACCACGTCGAAACCGCGGGTGACGTGTCCGAACGCCGCCGCGCCCTGTCCATCGTCGAATCGCTTCCAGCCGAAATCGAGCGTCGGGTCGTCTTCGAGGCAGATGAAGAAGTCGGACGTCGCCGTGTCGGGGCCGCCGCGCGCCATCGAGACCGTGCCCTTCAGGTGGTGGAGACCCGTCGCGCTGGTTCGCTCGAGCGGAATGGGCGCGATCCCTGGACGCGCGCCCGGTTTGATGCCGGCCTGGATCACCCGCATCGGGGGCCGATTCGGCAGCACGGGGTT
Organism: Acidobacteriota bacterium; assembly: GCA_004297655.1. GTDB lineage: Bacteria > Acidobacteriota > Vicinamibacteria > Vicinamibacterales > SCN-69-37 > SCUN01. The sequence continues at coordinate 464 of SCUN01000227.1, forward strand.
GTAGGTCTCCGGCCTTGTCGTCCGGTGGAACCTTCCGCCTTCGTAGAATCCGCCATCGACGTATTTCAGGAAGTTGGCCGTGGAAATCGGCGCGCGTTCGGCGTCCAGCGCGATGTCGATGTCCCCGAGCGCGGTTTCGAGCCGCACCGGCACGAGCGCCGCCTCGCGCGTCGCCATCCACCGCTCGATGTCGTCGATCTCGATCGGCACGAACGCGGAGAGATTCTCGTAGCCCGTGTCGGTGATGAGGATCATGTCTTCGAGGCGAATGCCGAGGTGTTCTTCCTCGATCCGGAACTGCGGTTCGATCGTGAACACACGGCCGGGCTCGAGCGTCGGCGCCTGGAGTCCGCCAACGTCGTGCACTTCCATGCCGACGTTGTGGCCAAGGCTGCGGGCGTTCGGCTGCTGGCGGCGGTAATTCTCGACGAAGTTGGTCGCGGCGGTCTTGATGCGCGCGTCGGTGAAGGGATACGACGACATGATCGCGTCCATCTTCACGAGCGCCGCCTTGATGACATCGGACGGCGTGATGTGCACATTGATCGACGTCAGCACCGCTTGATACAGCTTGAGATAGATCCCGTACATTTCCCGTTGCCGCGGCGTGAACTTGCCGTTGGCGGGGAACACGCGCGTGACGTCCGACTGGTAGTACTTGTAGTCGGGCGCGTAGTCGAACTGCACGAGGTCGCCATCGGCCAGAACGGCCGTGTTGCGGTTGTAGTGCGTGTAGTACGTATTCTGGCCGGTCGCGATGAGCGCGAAATACGACGCGCCCAGGGCGCCGTGCTTCTTGAACACGTATTCGGCCGGCGCCTGCAGTTCGTACTCACGCAAGCCCGGGCGCGATTCCCTCATCGCGGCCATGATCGCGAGGCCCGTGATGTTGGTCGCCTCTCGGATGACGGCCACTTCCCTCGCGCTCTTCACGGCGCGCATGGCGTTCACGATGGGGTCGAGGTTCTTCACGTCGGGATTCATGCCGGGCGCGGGCCCGGCGGCGAACGCCTTCTCCTTCAGCTTCGCGATGAACGTCGCCTCGCGCGAATCGCGGCCGTCCCACGGATCCTGTTTGTTGGCCGTCCACAATCGCGTCGGGTCGCCCTGCGACTGGCTACCGAGCACTTCGGCCGCAAACGGGGTGTAGATGACGCGCTTCGCGGCAAGGACCGATTCGATCGCAGCCGTGAACCCCGCGCGATCGACCGCCGCATCGACGCCAAGCGTCCGCGCGGCATCCGGTCCGGGCCCCATGCCCTTCCCGTACTGGCTGTCGTCCTGCCGCGCCGTCTTCGGCTGCAAGAACACGGTCGTCGTCTTCGCTCGCCCGTCGATCACGACGCTCGCGCGCGGCTCGGTGACGCCGGTTAGATAGAAGAACTGGCTGTTCTGGCGGAACGGCATTTCGCCGGCCGGCTCGGTGGTGCCCAGCACGATCGCAACGCCGTCGCCGATCTCGGTCATCACCCTGGCGCGGCGCGCGGCGAACTCCTCGGCGGGAAAGATCTCGGTGCCACGAAAAACGGGCTGAGCGGAGGCGCCCAGCCCGAAGACGACAAGCAGAAGAACGATGACGCGTCGCATGCCGACATTCTGCCCCGAGTCGCTTCACAACGTGCGCTGTAGCCGCAGGGCTCGAGTAGCCGCAGGGCTTTAGCCCTGCGGTGATGTCACCTAATGGCCGCGAGTTCCTTCTCGATCGCGGCTATCTCCCGCTTCACCTCGGCGAGCGTGATCATCTGCGCCGGCGTCGGGCCCAGCAGCGTCCCGGTGGAAGCGCCGGAAATCGTGAAGTTGCCCAGCAGCCCGCCGAGCCGTGTCCGCACGGGCGGGATCTGCCCTGCGGCCGCGCCGCCACCGCCTCGACCGCCACGCCCGCCGCCGCCACCAGCGCCGATCCGCGCCTCGAGCGCCGTGAGTTTCGCCGCCGCGTCGCCGGTGGCGTTGGGCTTCTTCGCGGCGATGTCCTTCATCAACGCGTCCGTTTTCGCCTGCAGGTCCGCGACGTCGATCACCATCTGCTCGCGCGCCTTGTGCGCGGCGAGCGGCACGTTCGACGCCGGATCCGCGCGGACGTCGAATGTCTTCGAGCCCATCGCGGCGCCGTCCACTTCCATCGTGACCTTGAACGTCCCCGGCGCCACGAGCGCGCCGCGCGGACCGATGTCGTGCGACGGAATCGGTAACTGCACCACGCCGGCCCGGCCCCCGCCAGCGCCGCCCTCTTCCATCCCGCCGGCACCGCCGCCACCGCCCGCTCCACGACCCCCGCCGGCCGGAGCCGCGAACCGGAGATCCCAGTTCGCGCGCAGGATCAGGCCCGCGTCGGCGCGGCCCGTCACTTCACGCACCGTCCGGCCGGCCGCGTTGGTGACGATGAATTTCACTTTGTCGGCCTTCTGGCCGAGCGAGTACGTGAACACCGCGCCTTCGGACGGATTCTCCGAAGTGTGGAAGTCCTGGCCCATGTTCGAGATGTCTTCCCAGTAGAGCATCAGCGTCGCGCGCGGAACGTCGAATAGATGCGCGCGCTCCGACGCCACGGTCTGCGACCACTCGGCGACCGGCGTCGCATTGTCGAGGATCCAGATCCCGCGGCCGTGCGTCGCCAGCACGAGGTCTTTCGTGCGCGGATGCACCACGATGTCGTCATACCTCGTCGTCGGCAAATTGCCCGTGAGCTTCGTCCAGTGATCGCCGCCGTCGTGCGTCACGAACATCGCGCGCTCGGTGCCGGCGAAAAGTACGGTCGGTTTGCCCGGGAACTCCGCCAGTCCTCTCACCGACGCATCGTCTGCCGGCAGCCCGTTCGTGACCGCGGCAAACGTCTTGCCGAAGTCGGTGGTCTTGTAGAGGTACGCCTTGAAGTCGCCGTCGCGGTGCGCGTCAACGGCAACATAGGCCGTCGCTTTGGCGGACGAGGACGCGACTATGTCTCCGATAAAGGTGCCGTCCTTCGCGCCGGCCCTTACGAGATTCGCGGTGACGTCCGTCCAGCTCGCGCCGCCGTCAGTCGACAGCTGCAGATTCCCGTCGTCGGTTCCAACCCAGAGGATCTTTGCGTCGAGCGGCGACTCGGCGATGTTGGAGATCTCGCTGATCGCGTCGCCGTCGTTTTTCGAGAGGCGGACGTCGGTGTTGGCGACGCCCATCAGCTTCAGCGGGTTGCGGTCGATCGCGCGCGTCAGGTCTTTCGTGGCCGTCCACGTGATGCCGTAGTCCTTCGAGATGAAGAGCTTGTTGCCGCCGAGGTAGACCGTGCCGGCGGTGTGTTTCGACGCCATCACCGGCGCGTCCCAGTCGAAGCGGTACTGCTCGCCGGCCGGCGGCCGCGGCGTGATGCCGAGCGTGTCGCCGGTGACCGGATCCACGAGCGACAGGTTTCCGCCTGATGAAGACGAGTAGACCTTGCGCCAGTCGTTGAGGTCGACGGCTTTGCCGGTGCCGTCGCTGAATCCGATTTCGACCCAGTCCGAGTTCACGATGCCGAGCCAGTGTCGGGTCGCGCTCGGGCCCATCCACGAGTGGTTGTCCTGGAGGCCCGTGTAGACCCAGTACGGATCGCGGTTGTCCACGGCCACGCGGTAGGCCTGCGCGACGGGGATGTTGCCGTTGCGCACGTAGCTCTTCCCTTTGTCCCAGCTCTCGTGGAGGCCGCCGTCGCCGGCGACGTAGATGTGGTTCGAGTTGTTGGGATCGACGCGCAGGACGTGGTGGTCGGTTTTCAGTCCGAGGTCGTAGGTGGGCGACGTCGGTTCTTCCACCCAGGTCACGCCGCCGTCTTCGCTGTGGACGATCGACGTGCCGGGCAGCCAGATCGTCTTGTCGTTGTTCGGGTCGATGGTCGGCTTGCTGTAGTACATCGGCCGCGGGTTCGTGCGCGACATCTGTTTCCAGGTCGCGCCCGCGTCTTCGGTGCGATACGTGCCGGTCGCCGTGGCGTGTTCGATCGTCGCGACGAGGACGTCGGGTTTCGACTTCGCCAGGGCGAGGCCGATGCGGCCCTTATCACCGGGCGGAATCCCGTTTTCCAGCTTCTTCCAGGTCGCGCCTGCGTCGGTCGTCTTGTAGATCGCGCTGCCCGGGCCGCCGCCGTTGAAGCCCCAGGCTGAGCGCAGGCGCTGGTAGGTCGCGGCGTAGAGGACCTTCGGATCGCGGGGGTCCATGACCAGGTCGGTCGCCCCCGTGTACTCATCTATATATAAGGTGTTGGTCCAGGTCTTCCCGGCGTCGGTCGTCTTGTAGACGCCGCGGTCTTTGCTCCCCGCCCACAGGTTGCCGACGGCCGCCACGTATGCGGTGTTGCCGTCTTTCGGATCCGCAACGACGCGTCCGATCGAGCGCGTGTCGTGGAGGCCGACGAAGGTCCACGTGTCGCCGCCGTTGGTCGAGCGGTAGACGCCCCCGCCCCACGACGAGCTCTGTCTATTGTTTTGCTCACCGGTGCCTGCCCACAGGATCTGCGTATCCCCCTCGAAGATCGCGATCGCGCCGAACGTGTTGTCGGGCTGTCCTTCGAAGATGTTCTTCCACGTCATGCCTTTGTTCGTGGTCTTCCACAGCCCGCCGCTCGCGGAGGCCGCGTAGAGCACGGCCGGATCTTTCGGGTCGATCTGGATGTCGTGGATGCGCCCGCTCGTGATGGCCGGCCCGATGTCGCGGAAGTGCAGCGCGTCGAAGGGCGATTTCGGCGCAGCGCTTTGGGTGCTGACGGGGGTGAAGGCGGCGAAGACTGAGGCCAGGGCGAGCGTAGCGATTGCGGACAGTCGGTAGATGACGCGCATGGAGCGCATTTTGACTCAGGTGGACAGAACCGTGCTACCTTCTCGCTCGTTCGGGGGTTCGAACACCACAATTCTGAGTCGCAGCTTTGGCAATAGCTGGAGGGGTGTCCCGTTATGACAACTGCGTTGCCTGTTTTGGATTTCACTCGGGTTTGGCAGGAGTTTCTTCAGTCGATCGAGGGGCTGCTTCAGGCTCCCGTGCCGCAAGAAGATCGATTCCGGCACTTCAGGCCATGGAGCCAGAGCGTAATTGGCGTCCTACTGCGAGAAGACCACCTCGACGATCTTACGAGGGCGTGGACAGCTCTTGAAAGGGATCCAAACCACGCCGATGCTCGAAATCTCGTCCTCATGGAGATGGAGGCATTCAATCAACATGTCGAGCCAACGCTTCAAGCAATCGACAGTTGGCGGAAGCGGCCTCAGCCGGCGGCCGCGCCGGAAGTCACCGAGAGTGCCAAGGAGAACTTAGGAATCGCCAAGATCATCCTCGACAGCGTCAAAGATATGTTCGAGAACCTCCCGGCATCCTTGAAGATCTTGCTCAAGTCTCTCGGCGAAGTGGTTGAAATCGGCAAGGAACTACTTTGAGGCCGGGCGACATCGCCCTGTAGGCGACGGTCCTGTGTCTTGAGGCGCGCGGAACCGCCGGTGGCCAATTCCACTGGGCCTAACTGCCGCTTGCAGGCGACGGCGGCTGGTAGAATCATGAGCCGCCACGGCTGCAGTCCGGCGTGAGGTGTCTCCCCATGAGCATCCGGCATTACAGATGATCCATGAAGAGGACGGCTCGCATGCTTAAGAGCTACATCGGTCGTAACCGAGCCGAGAACCTCGACTGGTTCATAAACACGTGGCTCACAACCGGACCGCCGGTGTGCTTTCTCCAAGGCTTCTCGGGCGTGGGGAAGACCGACTTTGCCCGTGACTTGCGCGACGCGGCCGAGAAGCAGAACTACTGGGAGCAGGCGGTCATCAACGAAATTTCTGACCGGCCAACGCCATCGGTAATTGAAAGCTTGATGGAGTTATCGGCGACCCTGAGCCGGCAAGGACTGCCCGAGATGGAACGGGTGCTCTTTGAACAAGCCAATCCGAACCTGGCCTTCGCGCTGGAGAAGGTCCTTCAACGTCCTGTTGTTGTCATCTTGGACGAGGCCCAGCGGTTCTTCAAATCAGACTCTGGAAGTCCCTTGCCGGAGTTCAACGGCATTCTCTCGTTCCTCCGCAACCGCCAGAACTTGCCGGGTCGCCTGTTATTGATCAGCGACCGTCACGTGGAGAATGCAGGATGGTCCGAGTGGATTCCGAAACGCACTCTGACAAAGCTTGAGCCGGCGGAGGCAATCGAAGTGCTCGAGAGCAGGCTCAAAGACTCCGCCGTCGCGTTGGAAGTTCCGCTTGAGCGAAAACAGGATTTGGTGAGGGCACTAGACTACAACCCAAGAGCAATCGAGGCGTTAGTTGGCGCGCTCGTCTACGACTCTCTCGACGAAATTATCGGGAGCAAACCAGGGCTGTGGGATACCGAAGATCGGTTGGTCTCACGGGAATTCCTCGACGCACTCGAACGCGACCTGTTGGAGCGGACGCTGAAGCATTTGGACATGGCGTACCAGAAGAAGCTCTGGCGTCTTGCGGTGCACCGCCGGAGTTTCAAACGGGAGGCGTTTGAGAACATCTGCGGAACCAAAGACGAGGCTGCAAATCTGCGGACGATTCTCGTCACCCGCTACCTCATTAACTTCCGCAGCGGCGCGCTGTCCCTGAATCCGATCGTTCGCGAGATTTCCCTCGCTCACTTGAAAGAGCAGCCGGCCGAGTTCAAACAGGCTCATTCTGGGGCCGCTGACTACCATCTTCGCCATTTCAAGGCAAAGCAGATCGTCGGAGGCCAGACCTCGCTCGGAGAGTCGTTCGCCGAAGTTCGTTATCATTTGGTCCAAGCCGGACGTGGGGCGGAGATCCGCGGCATCGGCCATCGCTATACGGACCACCTGAAACAGGAAATCAAGTCAGTCTCTGCTGTCCCGAAGGATGCGGAGGAACTAGACGAACGAGTCGGTGTCCTATCTGTCTTGCTGGAAGAGGGCGGGTCGAAAGGACTCGAGTATCACCTCGCTCGCTGTCTGCAAACACGCGGCAGGCCCGGAGACCTCGAACAGGCGGTTCTTCACGCAGAACGGGCGACAGGCGCAGGAGCACCGGAAGCCAGTTGGACGCTGCTGGCAAAACTGAAGCACAAGGCGGAAGGCGTGGATTCCGCGATGCGGGCAATTCGGACCGCATTGCGAACGATGGCCTATGCCGACGTTGCGGCTCCGCTTTACCAACTCGGCGCTGAGATTCTCTCTAGGGCTGGCAAGACCGACGAGGCGGTGCTGCTGCTCAAGGAGGGCATCAAAGTCATTCCGGCGGAAAAGAACCTTTCCTCGCTCTACCAGAGTTGTGCGGAACTGCTCGGACGCGCGGGCAAGACCGACGAGGCGGTGGCGCTGCTCACGGAGGGCATCAAGGTTCCGGGGATGACGAGTCTTTTCTCGCTCTACCAGAGTTGCGCGGAACTGCTCGGGCGCGCGGGCAAGACCGACGAGGCGGTGGTGCTGCTCAAGGAGGGCATCAAAGTCATTCCGGCGGAAAAGAACCTCTTCTCGCTCTACCAGTGTCTGGGGGAAGTCTTCTGCCGTGCGGGCAAACCAACTGAGGCCATCGCTTCTCAAATCGAAGGCATGCAGCGAATCCCTAACCAGTTCAACGGATGGAAACTGGCTGAGGGCGCTTTGTTGCTGTGCGCTGGCGCAGGCGACAGCCACAGACTCGGGAGTATCCTCTCGGCGGCTGGTGCGGCTGCGCTTTCAAGAGAACAAATGTCGTTGGGCGAGGTATTGGAGTGTCAAGGCCGCGGCGACTGGAGTGCGGCTGCTGAGCGCGCCAAGGCCGCTCGCGTGGAGTTCCCCCGATACTTCGCCCTTGCAGCGCAGGAGGCGCTCTCGCGTCTCGCGTGCGGTGATGCCGAAGGCGCTATTCGCTCGGTGTCCGAGTTTCCGAACTTGGTCTTAGGTGCTGGCAGGCCACACGGTTGGCTGATAGCTCTTGCCCAATTGCGGCGCGGCGCTCGCGCCGAGGCGTCTGCTGCGCTGGCGGATTACCTGGGCCGACCGGTGGATGAAAGCCGAGAACTGAACGAGACGTTCCTCCTTCGGCTCTGGGACCAACAAGAGGTCAGCCCTGAAAGCAGTCGGCTGTGTTTCCACTTCCCCATCATCCCCGCCTTCCTTCCCGGGCTAAGTCAAACTACTCGTCGATTGCCGTTCGCGAAGCCCACACTTCCGTCACAGCCCACGCAGGCTCGAGTTGACGGCACTCTTCCCATAGCCGCCTCCCGAACGACAGCACCCGAAGTTTATGTCTCTTACGCCTGGGGTGAGGATTCAACTGAGCCCGGCCGCAAGCGCGAGGAAATCGTCAACCGGCTGTGCGCGGCAGTGGAAGCGAGCGGGCGCGTAATCGGCCGCGACAAGGACCGTCTGCGTGCCGGCGATTCGATTGAGCGTTTTGCACACGAAATCTCCAAAGCAAGAAGAATCGTAGCAGTCATCAGCGAGAAGTCGCTGCATTCGGAATTCTGCATGGCTCACGAACTGTTCCGGGCTTTCCGGCGATGCGATTACCAGCGAGCCGAGTTCCAAGAAAAGATCATTGCGCTTGTGATGGACGACGCGAAGCCACTACTGAAGGACAACCTGTCGGTAGTCGCACTCGCAAAGTCATGGCAAGAAAGGCTGGAAAAGCTCCGCGCCGAGCTTCAGTCAGTTGACCCGACCAGAAAGTCCGCCGACTTCTGGGTCTTCGTGGACATGATGGAAGACATGTGTCCCCGCCTACCCGCCATGTTGGGTGCCCTCAAGGACATCGTGATGAAACGCGGCTTTGACGAAGTCGTCGACGATGCATTTCAAGACGTTATCAGGCTCCTTCCGCCGAGGGCTGATGCATGAGAAAAGCGCCTACGCGAACCTCGTCACGGACGACGTGCTCCACGCTTACCTCAGCCCCTAACCGCTCGGCGTGAAAGGGCATGCGATGGCCGAAATCTTCCATCGCCTGCTCTTGTCGGCAAGAAATCGAAAGCACGATGGCGTCGGTACGAGGACCCCACCAAAGAAGGAGCCGGCGGGGCCGAGGCACCCCAGAATGCTTCGTCTGGCGACCAGGTTTCGAGCGTCGCCGCGGCAGCCATGAGCAAACGCTGATCTGTTACCCTTCTCGCCGGAGGGACCGCGGTGCAGGTGGAATCGTGCGTCCCAGTTGTCCCGAGCGCCGATCTCGAGAAGAGTCTGTGTTTCTGGGTGGAGGGTCTCGGTCTCACCATGGATCGGGCCATTGGGCCCCTCGCGACCTTCACGCACTGAGAGAACGCCTGAAGAACCTGGGCTACTCAACCTCAGAAATCACTGATCGCGGCGTAGCCACGACAAAGACGGCTGGTCAGTCGTGAGACAACTGATGTCATGACGAGAGAGAAGCGACCCGACGAAATCGCTCGAGAACATGCACCGGAGCCGGTCGATCCGATTGGCACGATGCGGACTGCGCGCGGCACCGTCAAGTGGTGGCGCGACGACAAGGGCCATGGCGTCATCGCGTGCGCCGAGATTTCGCCGTGGGACATCTGGTGCCACTTTTCCGCGATCCAGGTCCACGGATTCAAGGCGCTTTCCTCGGGCCAGACCGTGGAGGTCGACTTCTCTCGAACCGATCAGGAGAGCTTCAAATACGTGGCGCGAAGGGTACGGCCGATCCCGGAGAGGGCACGGTCTTGATCAACGCCAAACAGTACAGATTCGGGTTGCCTAACCAGGTTTGCAGCCGGCGGCGGCCGGTGCCATGCTGAGCACTGCGGCTGAAGCAGAGCGGAGGATGAACATGAAACCGCTGGCATTGCTCTTCGCATTCCTCATCATCGCCATTGGTGCCGTCCTGGTCGTCGCGCCCGACCGGGTGATGATGGCCAGGCCGTACTTGCTGACGCCAATCGGGCTCTACGGGATTGGCGCGCTGCGCGTCGGCATGGGCCTGGTACTGATCGCCGTCGCAACAGCCTCGCGAACACCCCGAGCCCTGCGCGTGCTCGGTGTCGTTCTGGTGGTGGCGGGGCTCATGACGCCAGTGGTCGGCGTCGAGCGCACGGAGCACATCGCGGACTGGGCCATGGCCCAGGGAAGCCGGCTGCGTTGGGGCGTCGCGGCCATGCTGATGGGCCTCGGCAGCTTCATCGTATTTGCGGTCGCCGGTGGCCGTCGCGCTGCCAGATCCGACTGACGCGGACCAGCCGCATGACCGTCGAGCCGCGTCACGACGTCTTCATCAGCTATTCGTCGCCGGACGTCGGTCTGGCGCGCGAACTGGCACGCGTCCTCGAAGAACAGAAAGTCTCCGTGTGGTGGGACCGGGGCGAGCGTGATGATCCCGCGCGGGGAACCGTTTCGGAGATCCTGGCGCACCTCATGCCGCCGGTCTTCAGCGACTGCCGATATCTGCTGGTGATCGCGACCGGCGCGGCGCTCGCGTCCGATTGGGTGGCCTTCGAACTCTCGTCGTTTCTCGACACCAGGAGTCCCGTGCTGGCGTGGCATCCGAGCGACGATGATTTCGACCCGCGGCCCTTTCGGGGCGATATCAAGAGGGACGCTTACATGAAAGTCGTGGCGCTCGTCGAACACCCGGCGATCATCAGCCACTACGACTTGCCCCGCAGCGAGGTCGTCACCGTTGCGCGCAACGTGGCGCTGATGGTGCGCTTCTTCCGCTTCATCGAAAATCAGGGGGCGCCGGTCAATAACGATACGAAGAAGCGTTTCTGGGATAGTTTCGTCGAGACCGTCAGACAATCGTGATCGATATCGGAAGGGGTCGCCGTTGATCAACGCCAAATGGCACAAGCAGCACGTCATGCCGATGGGCTCCACCATCAGCCAGCGGGTCGCGTGGCACGTCGCTCATGCGAAAGCCTGCGGGTGTCGTGAGATCCCGCTCACCGTTCTGAAGGAACTGCGACGGCTCGGGAAGACGGCACCGAGGCGGCGTTCATGACTATGAGATCGAAGCCTCAATTGATCGCACTCGGGCTGGTTGTGTCCGGCTTGGCGCTCGTCGCGGGCGGATCACTCGCCGCTCAAGCCACATCCTTCGCCGTCACGCTCGTGCCGCCGGCGCACGGCACGCTGCGCCTGTCGCCGCCGCTCCCCGCCGACGGCCGCTACCCTGCTACGCCGCCGCGATGAGGAACTTCTTCCTGTCGACGCTGTACTAACGGAGCATTCACATGTCTGGGCCGAAATTCCCCCGCACCCTTCGCCAACACCTTGTCAGGCTTCTCGACTGGAGCGACGCCCACGTGAACTTCGACGAGGCGATCGCCGGACTGCCCGTCCGCGATCGCGGCCGCGCGCCGAAGGGCGTGCCGTATTCGCCGTGGCAGCTCCTCGAGCATCTCCGTCTCTGCCAGGCCGACATCCTGGAGTTTGCGGTGCGCCGAAACTACCGGGAGAAGACGTTTCCGGCCGACTACTGGCCCGCCTCGGCGAGCCCGCCCAGCACGAGAGCCTGGGCCGCGAGCGTCGCCCAGGTCCGCCGCGATCTCCGCGCGCTCGCCCGCATCGCCCGCACGCGACGCAATCTGACCGCGCGCGTCGCCGCCGGCACCGGACAAACGTACCTTCGCGAACTCCTGCTCGCGGCCGATCACATGGCCTACCACCTCGGCGAGCTCATCGTCGTCCGGCGCCTGCAGGGAAATTGGCCGCGCAGGTGACGATGGCATCACCGTGCAATGATCTAGAGCGGTATGACGTCGTCCACCGCTTGCCAGATTCGGGAGGCACGCCGCGATGATGTGCCCGCCATCGCGTCGCTCGTCGAAGAGTTCGCCCGCTACATGCGGGACCTTGGCGACACGACCGGCCTTCGGCTGGACGCTGCCGCGCTCGAGCGGGACGGCTTCGGGCCGGACCCGGCGTTTCGTGGACTTGTCGCCGAGTCGTCCGGAAGTGTCGCGGGTTTTCTGCTCTACCATGCCGGCTACGACACCGACGCGGCCGCGCGTCTGCTCTTCGTCGTCGATCTGTATGTCACCGAATCGGCGCGCGGACTGGGAATCGGCGCGGCATTGATGGCGGCGGCGCGGACGGTGGCGGCCCGGTCCGGGGCACGACAGATCGTGTGGACGATCGACCGCCGCAACACGCAGGCCCGGCGCTTCTACGAACGTATCGGCGCACGCGATGTCGAGGGCCTCGACTTGATGTGTCTCGACGTCTAAAATTTTCCGCCATGAACACCGCGAACAGCATCATCGACGCACTCGAACGGGCGCCGGGCGTCGTGCTGCCGCTCGTGCGAGAGGTTCCGGCGTCGATCCTGAAGCGGCGCCCACCGTCGGGAAAGTGGTCGGCTCACGAACACGCGTGTCATCTGGCCGCGGTGCATCCGCTCTTCTTCGAGCGGCTCGACTACATGCTGAGCGCGCCTGCGCCGGTGATCACACCCTACGACCCGGGAACCCAGGATCCCGAAGACGCGCTGCTTCGTCTCGACCTCGGCGAGTCACTCGACGCGTACGTTCGCGACAGAGCGCGCCTGGTGACCCGGCTTCGTGGGCTGACGCCCGCCGACTGGAGCAAGACGGCCGCGCACGGCGAGTACAGCCACTACTCGGTCTTCATCATGTTCCGCCACCTCGCGCTTCACGATTTCATGCATGCGTACCGCATCGAGGAGCTGCTGCTCAGTCGCGAGTAGACCCTCCGCGACAGGCGACCGGCCTGTCGTGAGGAAACCCCAGGGCAACGCTAAAGCCGAGGCTTGCGGCCGATGGCGGCCGGTGACATCCTGACGCCAAAGCGAGGCCTGATTTGCGACTCACAGGGCACGTGTTGATTGCCGCAAGCGTGTTGGCCGGCTCCGGCGCATTGGCGCAAATGCCGGCGTCCGGGCCGGCGCAACCGCAACTCACCTACGTCCGCTGCGGCGCGTTGTGGGACGGCAAAAGCGACCAACTCCAACACGACATCGTCATCACCATCGAGGCGGGTCGAGTTCGGACCCTCGCGACAACGGCGCCTTCGCAAGTGAGCGGGCTGATCGATCTATCGGACCAGACCTGCCTGCCCGGCCTGATCGACACCCACACGCACGTGCTGGCGCTCAGCGCCGGCGAGATGCAGCAGGGCGCCGAGAACGATTCGGTGTCCGCGCGCACGCTGCGTGGCGCCTCACTCGCGCGAAGGGCGCTCGACTACGGATTCACGAGCATTCGCGACCTGAACAGCATGGGGGTTGACGGCGCCGACGCCGACATCAGCCGGGCGATCGCGCGCGGTCTCATTCCTGGTCCGCGGATGCAGGTCGCCACCGCCGGTTTATCGACGAGCGGCTCGGGGTCGACGGTCCACGCGTGCGACGGCGCCGATGGATGCCGTCGTGCCGTGCGGGAGGCGGTGGCGCGCGGTGCAAACTGGATCAAGGTGTTTGCCGATCGGGGCGTGCGGCGATTGCCGGAAGGCATCTTCGACGATCAGCCGACGTTCACGCTGGAGGAACTCCGCGCGATCGTCGATGAAGCGCATCGCCAGGCCCGGCGCGTGGCGGCACATGCGAGCGGCAAGACCAGCGTGCACAACGCCGTCGAGGCTGGCGTGGACTCGATCGAGCACGGCATGTACATCGCCCCCGAAGACATGACGGTGATGTTGTCGAAGGGCATCTGGTATGTGCCATCCCTGTATCTGATGACCAAAGCGGTCTTTGGTTCGCCGGAGCAGGAAGCCCAAAGCCAGCCCGGAGTACGGATCATCATCGACACATTCAAACGCGCGCTCCGAACGGGAGTGAAAGTGGCCTACGGCACCGATGTCGGCGCGTTCGACTGGACCACGACGCCGGCGATTCAACTTCCGCTGATGGTGCAGCACGGCATGACACCGGTCCAGGCGCTGAGATCGGCGACCGCGGCCGCCGCCGAGCTCCTGCAAACGCAGCGCGATGTGGGAACGCTCGAGGCCGGCAAGTTCGCCGACATCGTCGCGGTGTCGGGCAATCCCCTTGAGGATGTCGCCGCGCTGCAGAAGGTCAGCTTCGTCATGAAGGGCGGCGTCGTAATCCGACGGTGACATCCCATGCGCATTCTGCTTTGGTTACCCCTCGCGGCCCTTCTGTTTGCTCCGGTCACCCCCGGGGCGCAGGACAACGCGGTCTCCGGCACGGCGTTCATCGATACCAACGGGAACGGCAGGCGCGACAACGGCGAGCGGGGCCTCGCGAATGTCGCCGTGTCGAACCAGGACGCGGTGGTCGCCACCGACGCGTCCGGCGCGTACCGGCTGCCGCGCGGAGCCACCGGCCTCGTCTTCGTCTCGGTGCCCGACGGCTATCGCGCGGTGGGGTCGTTCTGGCGATCACTGGGTGATACGACGTCGAGCGTGGACTTCGCGCTCGCGCCGATCGCGCATTCGACGGACTTCACGTTCATTCACGCCTCCGACACCCACATCGCGCCGGCCGTGCTCGCGCGGACCCAACGGTTCCGGGCGCTGGCGGATGCTCTGAATCCGGCCTTCGTCCTCATCACCGGCGACCTCGTGCGAGACGCGCTGCGCGTGGGCGAGACAGAGGCCTCGGGTTACTACGACCTCTTCGACCGTGAGATTGCGCTCTTCAGGAACCCTGTGTGGACCGTGCCGGGCAACCACGAGAACTTCGGCATCGAGCGCGACAAGTCAAAGGTGAGCGCGTCGCATCCGTTGTACGGCAGACAGATGTATCGCCGGCACCGCGGCCCCGACTACTACTCGTTCAACTTCGGCGGCGTACACTTCGTCGGGCTCAACACCGTGGACATCGACGACCAGTGGTACTACGGGCATGTCGACAGCGTGCAATTGGCGTGGCTCGAACGCGACCTCGCGCTCGTGCCGCCGGCGATGCCGGTGGTGACGTTCAACCACATCCCGTTCTTTTCCTCGATCGATGAGATGGGGGGCTACGTCGACGGGCCACCCGCGCCCACGCTCATTACTGTGAATGGCAAGACGATGTTCCGGCACACGGTGTCAAACGCCGCGGCCGCGCTGGCGCTGCTTCGTGCCCATCGTCACGTGCTGGCACTCGGCGGCCATTTTCACGCGGGCGAGCACATCGTGTTTGACGTGGACGGTCTGAAGACGCAGTTCAACCAGACGCCGGCGATCGTCGGCGCGGGCGCCGGGGCGGGGCTGCAGTTTGTTTCTGGTTTCACGGTGTACACGGTCCGCAGTGGCGTCATCGACGAGGGGCGCTTTGTTCCGCTTGGGATGGACGCCAGGAAACACTAGGCGCTGGAGAAGAAGCCTCGGGCAACATACTCACGGAGGTCAACATGGCGGTGTTCGCAGTATTCACGGGCAAAGGATTCACCAAGCAGATGTACGAGGCGCTGCGCGTTGAAGTGAAGTGGGAAACCCGTCTGGCGCCTGGCGGGCTCTTTCACGTCTGCGGATTCGACGCAGCCGGCGATCTTCACGTCGCCGACGTCTGGGAATCCGAGGAGCAGATGAACGCGTTCGTCGGCACGAGGCTGGTCCCGGCATTCCAGAAGCTCGGAATACCGATGCCCGAGGTGAGCGTATTTCCGGCGCACAACGTCAACGTGTACCCGGGTGCGAGCCGATTTGCCCTGAAGTAGAGACTGATGCCGGAACCGGCCGGTCCCATCGGACGTAGGAGCCCTTGATGTCACAGCAACGCACGCTCACCGTCACGTCACTGCTGACGATCCTCCTATTCACGCTGCATTGGGCCGACGAGATCGCGCGCGGCATCGAGCCGGGCACGATGGCCGCCGCCGGCGGTTTCGGCATCCTCTTCGTCTGGCTCTACGCCACGCTCGCCATCGGCGCAAAACGATCGGGACTCGTGCTGCAGCTCGTCGGCGCGATCCTCGGCGGCGGCGTGCCGATCCTGCACATGCAGCACGCCGGCTGGGTCGGCGGCCGCATCGCGGTGAATTCCCCCGGCGCGCTTTTCTGGGTGTGGACACTCGTCGCGATGGGCGCGTGCGGGATGCTCTCCGCCGCGCTCGCGGTGCGCGCGTTGTGGGCCTTCAAGGCGAGGAAAGGCACCAATGAATAACGATCGCGTCTTCAAGATGTCGTTTGCCGGCGTGTATCCGCACTACGTCAATAAGGTCGAGAAGAAGGGGCGCACGAAGAAGGAACTCGACGAGGTCATCTGCTGGCTGACGGGCTACAGCCCGAAGGAACTCGCGGCACAGATCAAGGACCGGAAGAGCTTCGAGACGTTCTTCAAGGAAGCGCCGTCGCTCAACCCCAAGGTCAAGCAGATCACCGGCACCATCTGCGGCGTCCGCATCGAAGACGTCGAGCACCCGTTGATGCGGAAGATCCGGTACATGGACAAGCTGGTCGACGAGCTGGCCAAGGGCAGACCGATGGCCAAGATCCGGCGCGAGTAAAGCGATGGCGCATGCCGATTCTCGCGTGACGATTCACATGGCGGCGAGCCTCGACGGCTTCATCGCGCGAAAGGACGGCCGCGTCGACTGGCTCGAGACCTCCGACGAGTTCGCCGGCGGCGAGTCGATGGACCCGGAGTTCGTCGCGGCCTTTCTCAAGACGATCGACTGTTACGTGATGGGCTCGCGAACCTACGAAACGGCATTGCACTTCGAATCGAAAGGACTCGGATGGGCGTACGGCGACACGCCGACGTTCGTCCTCACCCACCGCCAGTTGCCGCAGATACGAGAGACCGTGCTGTTCTACTCGGGCGATCTCGCGCAGTTCGTGACTGAGCGCCTCCGGCCGAAGTTCCGGAATATCTGGTTTGTCGGCGGCGGCACGGTGGCCGGCGAATGTCTTCGCCTCGGACTAGCCGACGAACTTCGCTACTCGATCCTGCCGATCCTGATCGGTGACGGCATTCCGTTCTTCGAGAAGCTCGACAAAGACGTCGCCCTCCATCTGATGGAAGTCAAAGCCTACAAGAGCGGCATGGTGGCGCTTTGCTACCGCTGCGTCGAAGCCGGCAGCGGCAGCGACGCCTGACCGAAGAAGTACTTCCAGCCCTTCGGCGTTCGCACGTAGGTATCGCTGAACCACAGCGTCCGGTCGAACGGCACGCCATTGGTCGTGCCCTTGATCCGAAGCTCGGCGGTCACGACCGCCGTGTCGCCCGCCACGCGAACGGTCTGCGTGCCGGGAATCTCATCCTGGATTTCGTAGAGCGTTTTGCCTTCACGCGAATGCGCCAACTGCTGCTCGCGATCGACGATGCGGCCGTCGCCGAGCACTAGGTCGTAGTCGGGATGGAGCGTGGCGTCCACAGTGGCGACGTCGCGGGTCTTGACGGCCAGCTGAAACGCGGTGTCGAGACGCGCCACCTGGGCGCGGTCGTCGGCGGGACTCGAAGCAGGCGTCACGGCGATCAACGCAGCCGCGGCAAGGGCAGGCAGTGGATTTGTCATGGCTCGACGATAGAACACCCCTGTTCGACAAGACTTGGAGGAAATTGCGGTCAGACGCCGGCGCAGTATGCTCTCGCCATGCGCCTGAAGATACTCCTCATCGCGATATCCCTCGCCGCCGCCGTTCCGGCGTCGGCGCAAACCAGCCGGTTCTCCCCTGCCCTGCTCGACAGGCCGGATGTGAAGCGGGCCCTCCAATCCGTTGATGAGCGGGCCACCGCCATCGTCGACGAGTGGATCCATCTCGTGGAGATCCCGGCGCCATCGAAGAAGGAACAGGCGCGCGCGGCGTACATCCGCGCCGAAATGCAGAAGCTCGGCCTGACCGACATCCGCGTCGACGACATGTCGAACGTCAGCGGCGTGCGCAAAGGCAGTGGCGGCGGACCAGCCGTTGTGTTTGCGGCACACATGGACACGGTGTTCCCGGAAGGCACGCCGATCAAAGTGTCGCGCGAAGGCGACATTCTCCGCGCGCCCGGGGTCGGGGACGACACGTCGAATCTGATGGCCGTGCTCGAGATGTTCCGCGCGCTCAATCGCGCGAACATCCAGACGAACGGCGACCTGATCTTCCTTGCGAGCGTTCAGGAGGAACTCGGCCTTCTCGGCGCGAAACACTGGCTCGAGACGAGCGGCTACAAGCCCGACATGTTCATCGCCGTCGACGTCGGTGCGGACGACGTCTGGTACGGCGCGTTGCGGATCACGCAATTCAAGTTTTTCTACACGTCGCCTGGGGCGCACACGATGGAAAGCCGCGGCGGGCCGAGCCCGGCTAAAGCGGTCGCGCGCGGCATCAACGCGCTTTACAACATCCCACTGCCGCCGATCGCCGACGGCCTCGGCTCGTTCAAGCTGCCGGTCGTGAACGTCGGCATGCTCGGCGGCGGCACGGTGTTCAACGCGGTGCCCCGCGAAGCGTGGTTCACCGTGGATCTTCGCTCGCTCGACACGCCGACGCAGGACCGGCTCACCGCCGCCGTGACGGCGGCCGCGCGCAACGCCGCCAACGAAGAGGGCGTGGGCTTCCGGGTCGAAACTCAAATGGGCATCGACTATACGAAGGCGCAGCCCAAACAGCAGCGGCTGGACCACCCGCTCGTGCAAACGGCGCTCGCCGTCGCCAATCACTTCCGCAAGCCCGGAACTCCGCTCATCGCGCCCGCTGACGTCGGATCGACGGACGCTAACATCGCCGTCAGCATGGGCATTCCCGCCGTCGCCATCGGCGCCGTTCGCGAGCGGCTGCCGCACCGCCTCGAGGAAAACGCCGACGCCAGCAGCATCGTGCCCGGCATCAAGGCGCTCATCTCTCTCGCCGTCGCATTGACGACGAGGTGAGCTCACCGCTGAAACGGCCTACCGCTTCTCGACGAAATACCCGCGTTTTGCGTTGATCTCGGCCTTCGGCGCCTTCGGAACGGTCACCGTGACGTCGTGCCACCCTTCCGGTGTCACGCCCGTTGCGACGTACTGAAGCACGTAGCGGTTTCGATAATCCGAGTACAGCTTCTCGAAGATCGCCGACGCCGTGCGATCGGCGAGGACGCCCGGCAGATATAGCTTGCCGCCGGTCATCTCCGCCGCCTCTTTCAGCGGATCGAACGCCGTGATCCGCCGGCCGACCGCCGGGTCGTAGTGCGGATGCCAGCCGCCGGTGCGCGGCTGCGTGCGGGCGTAGCTGCCGCTGGCACCGGTCGCCATCTGCGTGATGCCGCCGTGCAGCTGGATCGGCGGCTCACCCACACGCGCGGCCGATCGCAGTTGCACCTGCGCCCGTTCCGCGGTGGCGCGCACGAACGGCGGCTCGAAGAGCCCGGCCGGCAGCAGGTCCATGGTGATCCACGCGACCGTGAGAATGCTCGACGAGTACTTCGCGACGTTCCGCACCGTCTCCATCGACGTCGCGCTCATCGTGTCGATCGTATCGGACAGCGCGATGACCAAATGGGGCCGCGACGCGTCCGGTTCACGCAACAGCGCGCCGACGAGCGCGTCGTTGATCGACGACAAGCCGCCCGGCATCAGCTTCGGGACCAATGCCTGCGCCTTCGCCGGCCGGAGCGGCAGGATCTCCTCGACGTACGTCGACGCGCCAATCACTTCGAACCGGTCGTCCGGCCGCATCATCGACGCGATCTTTCGCACCTGGGCGTCGATCGACTTGACGTACGGCCCGATCGCCTCGCTCGTCTCGACGACGAGCGTGACGTCGGCGGGGACGGATTCGCCGCTGACGACGGTGACGGTTTGCGGCACGCCGTTGTCGAGGAGGACGAAGTCAGCCGGTGAGAGCCCGGCGACCGACACGCCGTTTGACCGAATCGACACCGGCACCGTGACCAGATCCGCGCCCGTGCGGAAGACCGGCCGCGGTGTCTGCGGTGACTGGCCGGCCACAAG
>SCUN01000228.1 GCA_004297655.1 Acidobacteriota bacterium
CCAGGATTCGGCGGATTCTCGCCACGAGCGATCCGCCGTTCGCCGCCAACGCGGGCGACGGCATCGCGCGCAGCGACTCGAGATCGGCCAGCGCGGACGCATAGGCCACGCGATCGCCGCACACAACGAGCGCGAGATCGTCGCAACAGAGTTCGCGGTCCTGACGAATGCGGCGCGAGACGAGCCAGACGGCCGGATGGTAGAAGAGCAACGTCTCGACGGCCGACTGCAGCAGGTTGACGAGATAGTCGTGGCGCCTGACGTGCGCGAGTTCGTGCGCGACGAGCGCCTCGACCTGCGCCATCGACAAGCCGCTCATCGCGGCCGCGGGCAACAGCACCACCGGCTTGAACGCGCCGATGACCGCCGGGACTTTCACGAGCGCGGATTCGACGATGCGAACGCGCGCGCGGATGTTCAGGGCGACCGCCAGCCGATGCGCGACCGCTTGCACGTTCGCGCCGGCCTCGGTCACCCGGCGCGTCAATCGCCGAACGCCGAGCCAGCCGAGCGTGAGGCGCAAAGAGAGCGTCGCGACGCCCAGCAGCCAGACGGCTAGCACCACCGAGGCGAAGCGCGGATCAGGCTGAAAGAGATCGGGACTCGTTTCCGTTCGCCCTTCGGGACTCACGGGCAGGAAGCGAGTCCCGATCTCTACCTGGGACGGCAGCGGACCCTGGACGTTGGACAACGGACGAGGGACGTTACCGGCGCCGACGACGGCAGCGCCAGTGGCGATCGGCGCCGCCGCCATGACCGCGAGCGCCAGAACGCCGACGAGGTAGCGCACGCGCGGGGTCCGCGCGATCGCGAAGCCGAGCCAGGCCAGCGCGCCGATCGCCGCGCCCTGCCAGAGGAAGTTGACGAGCGCCGCCGCCAGGACTGCCTTCATCGCTTCTTCTCCTCTTTCTTCTGCTCGATCAGTTGCCGGATCTCGGCGAGCTCTTCCTTCGAGGCGGTGTGCGTGCTGAGCGCCTGCATGACGAGCTGCGCCGACGAGCCGCCGAACACCTTCGCGATCATGTCGGTCACGAACTGGCGCTGCGTCTGCGCCTGAGGCAGCCGGGCGGAATAGAGATGCGTCCGGCTCGACTGGTCTCTGGCGACAAGCCCCTTCTCCGCCATGATCTGCATCAGCTTCAGCGTCGTGGTGTACCCGGTCGCGCGGGCCGCATCGAGCGACTCGTGGACCTGGCGGACCGTCGAGGGGCCCCGCTGCCAGAGCACCTGCAGGATGGCCAGTTCGCCTTCGGTGGGCTTCGGGAGCTTCGTCATGGCCGGAGTATCTACGAACTGATTCGTAGCTGTCAACGAAAACATTCGTAGGTCAATGGGACGACTACAATCTCCCCCCGATGGAACTGAACCGCTCCAACCAGCGCAACGCCGTCATGGCCGGCTTTCTCGGCTGGATGCTCGACGCCTTCGACTTCTTCATCGTCACGCTCGTCATCAACGACCTGGCGAAGGCGTTCGGCGAGACGCGAACGAGAATCGCGTTTGCGAGCTCGATGACGCTGATGATGCGGCCGTTCGGCGCCATCATCTTCGGCGTCATGGCGGACCGGTTCGGCCGGAAGCTGCCGCTGATGTTGAACGTGATCATGTACGCGAGCGTCTCGGTTGCGTGCGCGTTCGCGCCGAACTACACGGTGTTCCTGGTCCTGCGCATGATCTTCGGCATCGCGATGGGCGGCGAATGGGGACTCGGCGCATCGCTGGCGCTGGAATCGGTGTCGCCCCGGTACCGCGGGTTGATCTCCGGTCTCCTGCAGGAGGGCTACGCGGCCGGCGCCCTGCTCGCTTCGCTGGTGTATCGCTTCGTCTATCCGGACTTCGGCTGGCGCCCGCTCTTCCTGATCGGCGGCCTGCCGGCGCTGCTCGCGATCTTCATCCGCGCCAAGGTGAAGGAATCGCCGGCCTGGCACGAGCACAAGACGACCGACTGGGCGAGCTACGGCCGCGCGATCACGTCGAACTGGAAACGCTTCGCCTTCCTCGTGCTGATGATGACGATGATGAATTTCATTTCGCACGGGACGCAGGACATGTATCCGACGTTCCTCGAGCAGCACCGCGGCTTCCTGCCGATCGAACGCGCCAACACCACGATGATCGCGTACCTCGGCGCGATCATCGGCGGCCTGGCGTTTGGCTGGTACTCCGATCACACGTCGCGCAAGCGCGCGATGGTAACGGGCCTCATCTGCTGTTTCCTGTTCACGCCGCTGTGGATCGCCGCGCCGACGGCGCTGTGGCTCACGGTCGGCGCGTTCATGATGCAGTTCTTCGTGCAGGGCGCGTGGGGCCAGGTGCCGGCGCACATCAACGAGCTGTCGCCGAACGCGATTCGCGGATTCTTCCCGGGCTTTGCCTACCAGCTCGGCGTGGCCGCCTCGTCGCTCTTCCCGTACGTGCAGGCGGTCGTCGGCGAGCGATTCAGCTACGCGTGGTCGATGGGCATACTCGCCGCGACGGTCTTCGCCGCCGGGGCCATCGTCATTACGCTAGGCCCCGAAGCGAAGGGCGTGTCGTTTCGAAAACACTAGGGCTGCTGCTCGATCGTGACTTTGTTCATCACGATCGGGGTCAGCGGCTTGTCCTGAGAATCGGTCTTGGTCGTGCCGATGGCCTTGATGACGTCGAGGCCGTCGATGACTTTGCCGAACACGGAGTGCCGGCGATCGAGGTGCGGCGTCGGGCCGAGCGTGATGAAGAACTGGCTGCCGTTGGTGTTCGGGCCCGCGTTCGCCATCGAGAGCACGCCGAGCGTGTCGTGCTTCAGGCTCGGGTGGAACTCGTCCTCGAAGTTGTAGCCCGGGCCGCCGAATCCCTTGCCGAGCGGGTCGCCGCCCTGGATGACGAAGCCTTCGATGATGCGGTGGAAGATGATGCCGTCGTAGTACGGCACGCCCTTCTTCTTTTCCTTCGTGCCCGGATGCGTCCATTCCTTCGAGCCTTCCGCGAGGCCGACGAAGTTGGCGACGGTCTTGGGCGCCTTGTCCGCGAAGAGCTCCACCGTGAACTTGCCCATGGTCGTATCGAAATGCGCGAGCGTTCTGGCCATCCGGTGATTATTTCACAATCAGCTTGCGCAGCTCTTCGACCTGGGCGGCGCGGGCCGGGTCCCTGGCCGCGATGTCGCAGAACTCGAGCGCCTTCTCCCGGTTCTGCGCGCGGGCGTAGTTCACCGCCGCGTTGAAGGCGGAGGCGCTGATCTGGCTGTCGTCTTCTTTGATGAGCGCCTCGAAATTCGTCAGCTGGATCTTCCGATAGTCCTCGTCCACGTTGTCGGCCTTGCGCATGTCGTCGAGGTACCCGACGTTCTTGGCGCGATCGCCTTCGTAGCATTGCATCGACCGCACGAAGCCTTCGGCGGTCGGCGCCCAGGCCTTGTTCTTGAGCTGCACGAGCGACCAGTACCACTGCGCGATGCAGTTTTCACCGCGGCCGAGACGGACGGCGTCGGTGAGGTCCTTCTCCGCGATCGGCAGGTCGTCCATGTCGTGCTCGATCTGACCGGCCAGGGTCATCACGCGGTCGTTGAACAGCAGCGACTTCATCTTGTCGCTGTCGCGGCGCGCGGACGGAAGGTCGTTCAGCTCGCGGTAGTTCCACGCGCGCCAGTAGTAGGCCTCGCCTTCGGTGATCTTCTTCTGAATCATGGCGCCGGCCTCTTCGAGCGCGAGGTCGTGGCGCCGAAGGTACGAGAGGCACATCAGGCGGCCGAGGTGCGCATCCTCGTGATCGCCGAACTCGGAGAGGGTCTTCTCGTACCACGTCACCGCGGCGCGGCAGTCGCCGACCGTCTGATTGAGCGCGCCGAGCGCGTAGGTCACCGACGCGGACCGCGGCCATTTGGCGACAGCGGCATTGAGCCACCCGCGGGCCTCGGCGATTTCTTTCAAGCCTGGCCGCGGCGAGCGGACGCGGCCGACGAACACGCCGGCCTCGACGTATCGGGGATCGTCGGTGACGCGCTTCGTCAACATCTCGCGATTGATCCGCTGGCAGTTCTCTCGCCGGAACGCCACGAGCGCGGTCGTCTCGGGCGCGGCGGCCGGCGGTTGCGGCACGGTCGCGCCGGCCGTGCAATCCAGGGAGGCCGTCAAGTAGCCGCCGAGCGTGGCGCTGGGACCGGCCGCAAGTTCGTCCTTGAAGGTCCTCACACGCTGCACGTTGAACTGCCGAAGGGCCTCGGCGACATTCCGTCTCGGAATCCCGCCGCCCGGATCGGGCGGCACGGCCTCGGCAATCTCGAGGTACTTCGCCGCGGGAAATGTCGGAGGCAATTCCGGAACCAGCGCTCGGGCGGCGTCAAAGTCTTCGTTCGGCCGCAGCGCCAGCTCCTTCAAGCGGAGACCGAGCAGGACCTCCGTCTCGAAGATCCGCTGAACGACCAGCGGCCGCGCTTTCCCGACCGCCACGCGCCGGTAGATGGCCAGCGCATCGGTCAGGCAGTCGTAGCACCCGTCGGCGACGAGCTTGTCCGCCTTCGCCAGGTCGGCCGTGGACTGCTTGTTGATGGGCGCAGAGGCGCACGCGCCGGCGACGAGACCAAGACCAAGGACCACGACGAAGCGGCGGAGCATGGCTGATTTGACACCATTCCGGTCCCGCCGGTTCGCGCAGGTCCCGCGGGCCTAAAGGCCCGCGGCTACGAGTTCATCGTTTGCCTTCTTCTCCCCCAGCGCATCCAGCCCCTCGATCAGGTCCTGCACCAGGTCCCTCGTGCTCTCGATGCCCGGCGACAGGCGGATCAGCGTGTCCGACAGCCCCAGCGCGTGACGCGTCTCGGCCGGGATCGACGCGTGCGTCATCTTGCACGGCAGGCACACCAGCGCGCGCACGCCGCCGAGGCTCTCGCCGAGCGCGAAGTACTTCCGCGACTTCACGAACTGCTCCGCTTCCTCAAGCGTGCCGTCGAGTTCGAAGGACACCATGCCGCCGAAGCCCGTCATTTGGGCACGAGCGATCGCGTGACCGGGATGATCGGGCAAACCGGGGAAATACACCTGTTTCACCCGTGGATGCGCCGCGAGCGCTTCGGCCACGCGCACGGCCGTCTGCGCGTGCCGTTCCATCCTGAGCTCGAGCGTCTTCAGCCCGCGCAGCGTGAGCCAGCAGTCAAACGCGCTCGGCACGCCGCCGAGGGCGTTCAGCAGGAAGCCCACCGGCTCGAACACGGCGGCGTCCTTGCCGATGACCGCGCCCTGAATGAGATCCGAATGGCCGGCCAGGTACTTCGTCACGCTGTGCAGCACGAGGTCGGCGCCCAGGTCGAACGGACGCTGAAAGTACGGCGTGGCAAACGTGTTGTCCACGACGACGAGCGCGCCCTTCGCGTGCGCGATCTTCGCGATCGCCCGGATGTCGTACACCAGCAGCCGCGGATTGGTCGGCGACTCTAGCCAGACGAGCGACGTCTTCTCGGTGATCGTCCGCTCGACGGCACTGAGATCCGCAAAGTCTACGTTCTTCACGACACAGCCGATCGGCTCGAAGACTTTGTGCAGCATCCGGAACGTGCCGCCGTAGACATCCTGCGGGACGACGATCTCCTGGCCGGGTTTGAGATACGCCTGCAGGATCGCGTGCTCGGCGGCCAGCCCGGACCCGAACACGGAGCAATAGCTGCCGCCTTCGAGTTCCGCGAGCACGCCTTCGAGGCGCTTGCGCGTCGGGTTGTTCGTCCGCGAGTAGTCGAAGCCTTTGTTGACCCCCGGTCCCTCCTGCTGAAACGTCGTCGTCTGGTAGATCGGCGAGACGACGGCGCCGGTCACGGGATCGGCGGGCTGGTTGAAGTGAATGGTCTTGGTCGCGAAATCCATAACGATTACTCCTGAAGGAGAGTGCCCTGGCTGGCGAAACTGCGCACGACCAGCGGCAGCCGCGCGCGCGCGGCCTCCGCGATCGCGTGGCGTTGGACCAGCGGACAGCCGTCATCGGCCATCCGCAACGCCGTGGTGTAAGAGAGTTCGGGAATCAACTCGGCTTCGTCGTCGATGTTCGGATCGGCCGTGAAGTAGCCGTCAACGTCCTTGATCAGCTCGCAGCGCGACGCGCCGAGCGACGCGGCCAGGAGCACCGCCGACCAATCCGAACCGCCGCGGCCGAGCGTGACCACACGATTGGCTTTCGTCGCGAGAAACCCCGGCACGACCACCACGCGGTGTGCCGACAGCGCGGCGCGAAGCGTGGCGGGACTGAACGTGATTCGCTCGGTCTCGTCGCAAACGCGAAGGCCGATCTCGTGGACCGAAACACCGGTCGCGCTCACGCGGAGGCCGCGAAGGCGCAGGGCCAACAGGGCCGCGGATCGCGTCTCGCCCGTTGACCACAGCAGGTCGAGAAGATCGGATTGCGGGATTGATAATTGTGGGATTGATAAGTTGGCGAGCTCGGACGCTTCGCGCTGAAGCTTGTCCGTGTGGCCGTACTCCGCCGAAACGACCACGACAAGCCGATCCTCGGTAGAGGCGAGGCGCCCCACGAGCCAATCGGCCGCGCCGATGTAGCCGTCGAGTCCGGTCAGCACCGAGCCGCCGAGCTTGAGTACGGCGACGCCGCTCATCGCACCGCCTCGATGACGTCGTCAAGAATCGTCTGCGCCGTGATTTCGGGGCCGGCGCCCGGACCGACGAAGGTGATGGGCGGGCCGACGCGCGGCTGCAGTTCGAGCGCGTTGGTCACGCCGGACAAGCCGGCGAATAGATGCGTCGACGGGACGAACGCCGGGCCGACGTTCGCGGTCCAGCCGTTCGGGCCGAGCGTCGCGGTCGCCATCGGCTTGATCACGCCGCCGCGCCCGCGGGCGGCCGCGAAATCCGCGGCAGTGAGCGCGTCGATGCCGGTGCGTTCGATGTCGGCCGCCGTCGTGTTCGGCGCACCGCACAGCTGCAGCAGAATGGCCAGCTTCTCGGCGGCGTCGCGGCCGCTGACGTCCGCCGAGCTGTCGGGCTCGGCGTAGCCGCGCGCCTGCGCATCGGCGAGCGCCGCGGCGAAGCTCTCGCCGCGCTCGATCGCGGTGGTGATCGCGTGCGACGTGCCGTTCAGGATGCCCGTGATGCGCGTCACCGACCGGAGACCGGCGCGGCTCGTCAGCGCGCCCACGAACGGCACGCCCGCAACGACGGCCGCTTCATAGAGCAGCGGCACGCCGGCGAGCGCGGCGCGCGCGCGAAGCTCGGGACCGTGCGCCGCGAGCAGCGACTTGTTGGCGGTGACCACGGGGATGCCCCGCTCGAGCGCGGCGGCCACGAGCGTGCGCGCCGGCTCGACGCCGCCGAGCGCTTCGACGATCACGTCGACGTCGGCGTCCAGGATTCGGGACCCGTCGCGTTCGAGTGTGAGCCCCGCGCTCGCGGCATGGCGTTCCGGGTGCTGGACGAGCGCAGACACGCACTGCACGCCGTAGGCCGGCGCGGCCAGGGCCACGGCGCGGCCGATCGTGCCAAAACCGAGGAGGGCTAGACGGATTTCACGGACGGCAACGGACGAGGACACGCGGGCCTGCTTATCTCTCGGGAATTAGCACCGGTAAGCCTTGCGGCCTCCGGTTGCTGTGGCGTCAGCGGGCCCGGTCCCTCAACCACTCGTGATAAGTGCCGCGGTCAATCTGCGGAACGGTGGTTAAGATACGGCATTAATCAACGCATGTCAATATGTTGATTAATTCGGTCGTAGACGCGCTGCACCTGGCCGCGCAGCCCGCGCACGTTGGCGGCGTGTTCGTCGCCGGCGCGCAGCGTGACCAGCATCTGCGTGCCGGTCGGGGAGAGCTCGAAGATCTCGACGATCTTCAGATCCTCCCCGCCTTCAAGTTCGATCGTGAGCGACGTGCCGTCCCAGCGGGTCCGGCTGTCGACGACCGTCGTGCCGAGGTCCAGCTTCTCTTTCTTGTTGTTGATGTTGACCAGCCGTTCGAGCCCGTCAGGGTCGACAAACTTCGCGGTGGCCAGGCTCAGCGTCAACGTCAATGTCTCGGGCGCGGTCGCGAGCTCGCGATAGAGCGCGCGCAGGCGGATCTGGCGCTCCTGCTCGAGCCGCTGACGCTCGTAGGGCACCGGCCGTCCGTTGCCGCCGGCGCGCCCGCGTTGCGGGCCGCCCTGCCCCGACGCGGCGAGCGGCGACGAGCCGGCGCGAAGCGGCGGGGAGAGCTCCTCGTTCAGCTTCCACTTGCCCGTCAGCCGAGCCGCGGCCTCGACCGGCGTCATCGGCCGCGCGAGCGCCAGCACCTCGGTCTTCGGAGGATCCTGCGCCGCGACGCCGGAGGCCAGCGCCAACAGCAGGGCAACCGCTTTCATAGACGCGCATACTACAATCACGCCGTGATCTCGCGCTACTTCGTCATCGCCCTCGCCCTGGTCGCCGCCGTGGTGCGCGCGCGAGACCACGCGTGGGTCGAGACAATCGGCCTGGGCGCGCTGGCGGCCGGCTTGACGTGCCTGCGTTTCGCCGAGACGCGCCAGATGCCCGCTCTGAAGAAGCTGGCCTGGGCGCTCTTCGCCATCACGCTCGTCGCGATGGGGATTGTGTTTCAGCGCGACTATCTCAGGTGACGCTCGTCTTCAACAAACCGTACGGCGTGCTCTGTCAATTCACCGATGAGGAAGGCCGGCCGACGCTGGCGGATTTCATCCGTACGCCGAACGTGTACGCCGCGGGCCGGCTGGATTTTGACTCCGAGGGGCTGGTCGTGCTGACCGATGACGGCCGGCTGCAACATGCGCTGGCCGGCCAGGCAAAGACCTATCTCGTGCAGCTCGATCGTGGGATTGATAAGCGGGGGATTGATAATTTGCGGAAAGGCGTGAGGTTAAAGGATGGCCTCACAAAGCCTGCGATCGTGGAGATGATCGACGAGCCAAAGGTGTGGCCGCGCAATCCGCCTGTGCGGTTTCGGAAGAACGTGCCGACCTCGTGGATCTCGCTGACGATCACGGAAGGACGCAATCGGCAGGTGCGCCGGATGACGGCCGCGGTGGGCTTCCCCACGCTGCGTCTTATCCGCGTGTCGGTGGGACCGTACCAGTTGGGCTCGCTTCAACCGGGCGAGAGCCGTTCCCATTCTTCTCCAGCCAGTCCGCGATCTGGGCGCGCGACCAGCGGTGGTCGTCGTTGAGGTGCACGAGGATCGCGGCGAGAAACAACTTCTTCTTGCAGCCCTCGGCCGGACAGGCTTTCACGGTGTCGAGGCAATCGAAGAACCAGTCGAGATCGCGCGTTGGATGCGCGCCGTCGCGCGGCAGCCGGTACATCGCCTCGTAGGCCGCGCCGAGCGCGCATGACGCGTTCTGGCCGGTAAAGTAGTCGCCGAATGCCTGGTCCGTGCGCTTCGTCATCCCGTCGCGGATGAACGCCGCCAGCTCCTTCGTGCCGTGATGATGCTGTTGAGACATCGCCGACTCCTTCTGTTTAAGGAGTCTACGCCCGGACTGCGTTATGCTCCGCCGATGTCCGTTTCCAGACGAGCTTTTGTCACCGGCGGCAGCCTCGCCCTTTCGGCCCTCTGGGCCAGACACCTGCATGCGTTCGACGGCGTCCTCGGCCGTCCCCTGATTCAGCCGGATGCGGAAGCGCGCGCGCTCGCCGCGGCCGACACGCCGTTCACGCTCGGCGTCGCGTCCGGCGATCCCTGGGCCGACAGCCTTGTCATCTGGACGCGCCTCGCGCTCGACCCGACGCGCGGCGGCGGCATGCCGCCCGGTCCCGTCACGGTGAACTGGCAGGTCGCGCTCGACGACAAGATGTCGCGCGTCGTGAAGAAAGGCACGGCGGTCGCCACCGCCGAATGGGCGCACTCGGTGCACGTCGAAGTGACGGGCCTCGATCCGGACCGCTGGTATTGGTATCAGTTCCGGACCGGCGATCATCTCAGCCCGATCGGCCGCACGCGCACGTTCCCGCGGCCCGGCGCCGCCGCGACCAAACTGCGTTTCGCGTTCGCATCGTGCGAGAACTACGAGGTCGGGTACTTCAATCCCTACAAGGAAATGGCGAAGGAAGATCTCGACCTCGTGTTCTTTCTCGGCGACTACCTCTATGAAGCCGCGCCGATCAAGGATCGGCCCCGCCTGCACGTGTCGCCGGAACTGACCACGCTGCAGGATTACCGGGATCGGTACGCGCAGTACCGGACCGATCCGAATCTCCAGCAGGTCCACGCCAACTTCCCGTGGATCCTCACGTGGGACGACCACGAGGTCGCCAACAACTACGCCGGGCTGATCTCGCAGAAGAACGACCCGCGCGACATCTTCCTCGCGCGCCGCGCCGCGGCGTATCACGCCTACTACGAGCACATGCCGCTCCGGCGCTCGTCGATGCCGCACGACGCGTACGCGCAGATGTACCGGTCCTTCCAGTACGGCGCGCTCGCGTCGTTCTTCGTGCTCGACACGCGCCAGTACCGCACGGATCAGCCGTGCGACGACGGGACGAAGCCGCTGTGCGAGGAGGCGCTCAACCCGAAGGCCACGCTGATGGGCGACGAGCAGGAGAAATGGCTGTTCAACAACCTCGACCGATCGCGCGCGGGCTGGAACGTCATTCCGCAGCAGGTCATGCTCGCGCCGTTCGATCAGGGCACGCCGGAGGAGCCGCGATACTCGATGGATCAGTGGTCCGGATATCCGGCCGCGCGCGACCGCGTCATGGAGTTTCTAGGCCGGCGTAAGCCGAACAACCCGGTGGTGCTCACGGGCGACATTCACAGCAACTGGGTGAACGATCTCAAGACGAACTTCAAGGACGAGAAGGCGCCGGCAGTCGGGACGGAGCTGGTCGTCACGTCCATCACCTCGGGCGCCGATGGTTCGGACATCAGCGCGCGCATGAAGGGCCTGCTCACGCGCAACCCGCATGTGAAGTTCCAGAACAGCCAGCGCGGTTACGTGTCGTGCGAGGTCACGCCGGCGGGCCTTCGGGCCGACTACAAAGTCGTGGATAAGGTCACGACGGAGAACTACACGGCCTCCACCCGCGCGTCGTTTCGCGTGACCTCGGGCAAACCCGGCGCGGAACAGATCTAGCTAACGCGGCCGCTTCAGCACGATCGTCGCCTTCGCGCCCTGCTGCGAGGTGACGCCGATGGCTTCCCATCCGTCGTTGCCGTAGACGTTCAGCGCGCGAGCAGGATCCTGGCCTTCCGTGATCTCCACCGAGCGGTACTCCCACGGCTGCCGCGCCGCCGCCACCGTGCCGCTCACCGCCACCGCGCCGCGCACCGCCACCGGCAGCGGCGACTCTCTCGGATCGGCGACGACGATGTTGACGGGGATCGATTCTTCACGGGTCTTGTTGTTGACCCAGAACCGCGCGGGCGACATCCCGGGCTGCGGCAGCGTGCCCGGAACCTGTGCGTACGAGGGCATGACCCAGAGCGCCGCCAGCGTGCCGATGGCGGCGAGACAGAGCACGACACGACTGAGTAGGTTGCGCATGGGTGTATTGGACTACGAGACCGATGCGGCGGCCTTGCCGCCGGCGATAGACTACGCCTCATGAAAATGACACCGGGAGTCGTTTTGTTCGCCCTGGGGAGCGCCGCGGCTGTTGGAGCCATTTCTCCTATGGAAAAAACGACTCCCGGTATCGTTTTTTCGCACCAGAACCTGGTCCTCGATCTGTGGGAGGCGGGCAGGCCGGCGTTCGGCATCTATGTGCCGGCCAACGCCTACACGGTCGAGGGCGCGGCGAAGCTCGCGGAGAACCCGCTCTACGACTATCTCTTTCTGAATCTCGAGGGGAAATACGATCCGGCCGCGGTGAAGGCCGTCGCCGAGGGACTGCGATCGCCCACTGCCGTCAATCGCAAGACGATAATCGTCCGCATTCCGCCGATCGATAAGGACGGGCCGGACGCGGCGAAGGCCCGGATCAAGGAGATTCTCGACGCCGGCGCCGACGGCGTGACGCTGCCGCACATTCAGAATCTCGACGAGGCGAAGATGGCGGTCCAGTTCTTCAAGGATGCCGGCGCCAACGTGTGGTCGCCGCAGAATCCGAAGGGCGAGAAGATCGCGATGCTGATGCTCGAGGATCCGGTCGCGCTCACCTTCACCGACGAGGTCGCGAGGTTGCCCATCAGCATTCTCGCGTGCGGCATCGGCAGCCTGCGCGGCGCGATCCAGGGCACGCCCGAAGAGAGGGCAGCCGGCGCCGAAGCCGGCACGCAGAAGATCCTCGCGGCCGCGAAGCGCGCGAAGCTCGCCGACATGCTCACGGCCAACACCCGCGATGTGGAACAGCGCGTCAAAGAGGGATTCCTCGCGCTCCTGATGCAGGGACCGACGGCGGACGAGGCGATCAGACTGGGATTGAAAGCCGCGGGCCGCTAGCGCCCGCGTGAGACGAACCTACCGCTTTCGCAGCTTCTCGAGCCGGCGCGTCGCGGCGGCGATCTCGCCTTCGACAGTCGCCGTCATCTGCTTGAGCAGATCGCGTCCGTAGCGCGCGGCTTCGTCCATCGAGATCTTCAGCCGGTTGACCGCCGAGTCGCGCAGTTCGGCCATTTCCGCGTCGATCTGAACGAGGCGCTGCTCGATCTGCGCGAGGCGGCGCTCGGCGCGCAGGCGCTCGCCGTACGGATGGTTCGGCGCCACGGATTCCGGGCTTTCCTCCCAGGCGCGCAGGATCAGCTGCAGGCGCTCGGCGTCCCGCTCCGCGTAGGCGCGATTGGCTTCGGCCATGAGCGCCTGCCGCCGCTCGCGCGCGTCGGCGTCATCGTGACCCGCCAGATCGGGATGCAACGCCTTCGCGACGTTTCGGAACATCGTCTTCAACCCATCCGGCACGCCGGCGCGGCTGTCGCACGCCGGATCGAACGGGTCGATCGCGGCCGCGGCGTCTTCAGCGTCGATTTCGGCGAGGCGCATGCCGAGGCGGACTTCCTCGGCCTTGATCGCGTCTTCGATGGGAATCAGGCGCGCGTAGAGAATCCCCACTTCTTCGAGATAGCGGGTCCGCAGCTCCCGAAGATCGTGGAGGAACGCCGCCAGCTCGGCCTCGCGCGCGGCCAGCGCCGCTTCGCGCTCGGGGAGCGCTCGAGCGCCGCCGGGATGGCCCGACTCGTCGGAATGGCGCGCCAGCTCCTGACTCATCATCGTAAGATAACCTTTTCGCGGAGACGACTTGGCCACGATCCTTCAAAACCTCCCCGCCGGCGAACGCGTCGGCATCGCGTTCTCGGGCGGACTCGACACGAGCGCCGCGCTGCACTGGATGCGCGCGAAAGGCGCGATCCCGTACGCCTACACCGCGAACCTCGGCCAGCCGGACGAGCCCGACTACGACGAAATTCCGCGCAAGGCCCTCGCCTACGGCGCCGAGAAGGCGCGCCTCGTGGACTGCCGCCGCCAGCTCGTGCTCGAGGGCATCGCCGCGATTCAGTGCGGCGCGTTCCACGTGACGACGGCCGGCGTGCCGTACTTCAACACGACGCCGCTCGGCCGCGCGGTCACCGGCACGATGCTCGTCGTGGCGATGAAGGAGGACGGCGTCAACATCTGGGGCGACGGCAGCACGTTCAAGGGCAACGACATCGAGCGGTTCTATCGCTACGGTCTGCTCGCCAATCCGTCGCTGAAGATTTACAAACCCTGGCTCGATCAGCGGTTCATCGACGAGCTCGGCGGCCGCAAAGAGATGTCCGAGTACATGGAGAAGCACGGCTTCGTGTACAAGATGTCGAAGGAGAAGGCGTATTCGACCGACTCCAACATGCTCGGCGCCACGCACGAAGCGAAGGACCTCGAGCAGCTGAACACCGGCATCACGATCGTCGAGCCGATCATGGGCACGGCGTTCTGGCGCGAAGACGTCAAGGTCCCCCACGAACTCGTGACCATTCGCTACGACGAAGGCCAGCCGGTCGCCATCAACGGGCAGACCTACACCGATCCGGTGCAGTTGATGATGGACGCGAACGCCATCGGCGGCCGTCACGGCCTCGGCATGAGCGATCAGATCGAGAACCGCATCATCGAAGCCAAGAGCCGCGGCATCTACGAGGCGCCCGGCATGGCGCTCCTCTTCATCGGCTACGAGCGGCTCGTCACCGGCATTCACAACGAAGACACGATCGAGCAGTACCGCGACAACGGCCGCCGGCTCGGCAAGCTGCTCTATCACGGCCGCTGGTTCGACCCGCAGTCGATGATGCTGCGCGAAACCGCGCAGCGCTGGGTCGCGCGCGCGATCACGGGCGAAGTCACCATCCAGCTCCGCCGCGGCAACGACTACTCGATCATGAACACGGTCAGCCCGAACCTCACCTACAAGCCCGAGCGGCTGACGATGGAAAAGGGCGAGGGCGAGTTCACGCCGCAGGATCGCATCGGGCAGCTGACGATGCGCAACCTGGACATTACCGATACGCGCGACAAGCTCCTGATCTACGCGAAGACGGGGCTGATCTCGACGGGCGCAGGCTCGGCGCTGCCGCAACTCGAAGAGAAGAAGAAGGGCTGACGGGGATACAATAGGAGATCATGGCTTCACCACGACCGACGCACACGAAGCGTCAGCGCGAACAGAAACTGGTTCAAAAACGGCAAGAGAAGAAGCTGCGCCAGCAGGAGAACCGCGCGCGTGCGGCCAATGCCACCCCGGGCGTCCGCCCCGGTGAAGACCCGGATCTCGCGGGCATCAAGCCCGGCCCGCAGGCTTCGCCCTGGGGCGAAGAATGGAACATCACTAAGGACGACGAAGAGCAAGAGCCTTAGTCGAGATGTTTCATCGCCTCCGCGAACGCGCGGCGGCCCGTCAGCGGATCGTAGACAATCACCGGCATCGGCTTTCCACGAATCTTCTCCGGATTCTTGCGCGCGTAGTCCATCAGCGTCACGGCCAGCGTTTCGCGGCGCTTGGGCGGCGCCGCGCCCGGCGCGGGACTCGGCGCGTCGGTCAGCAGTTCGTTCAGTGAGATCGGCCATGGCTCGCCCCAGAGCATGGCGTCGACGACCGCGCCTTTGATCAGGTTGTAGGAAAAGCCAAAAAAGAGCGCGAGCGGCGAGTACGCGTCCGGACTCGGCCGGAACTGATCTATTTCTGTGACGATCGTGTGACGGTGCGGGGCGAACGCCGCGCCCACGCCGGCATCGGCGAGCAGCAACGGCACATCGGCGGTGAGTCCCCCGGCGATGGCTTCGACGAGCGCGCGCCGGGCGACAGGGTCGTGCTCCTCGTCCAGTTCTTCCAGCAGCGTCGTCAACGCGTAACGCAGCCACGGGTAGTCCGCGGCGTTGTCGTCGCGCATGAGTTCCGCGTTCCTGCCGTAGGCCGCTTCGAAACCGAAACGCAGATGGCAGCCCAGGCTCGCGGCATGGCCGAGCGCGATCCGGCGCTGATGCGGAGGGCTCAGCGTGCGGACGCGATCGAGGAGCAGCGCGTAGCCGTGCGTTTCGGGTTCGTAGTGGCTCGTGGCGACGAGCAGCAGCGTCTCGGCGTCCGACACGAAACGTTGGCCGCTGCCATTCGGTCCGTGCAGATGGGCGAGCAGTTCGTCGAGGCGCCGCAGATTCGCGTTCGCGTCGCCGTTGTCCCAGACGCGCAGCGACATCAACGAGAGCACGTGCATGAAGTAGTAGTCGAGCGCGATGGCGAGCACGCGCCGGTCCGTCGCGTCGTTCCTGCGGAGCGCGGCGACGTAGCGGAGCACGTCGATGGGAATCGTGGTGTCGCTGATGCGCGCGGCGCCGCCGTTCCAATCGTGCAGCGCGTGGAAGCCCTCGGCGCGCGAGAGCCCGTCGAAGTGTTTCATCAGCCGCGCCAGCTTCACCGACCCGGCGCGCGTCGTGAACGTGTCGGCTTCGATCACCGTGCCGAGCGCCGCCAGGGCGTCCGACAGTCGCGGCGCGCGCGCAGCGGCGTCGATGATGTCCTGGCGCGCCGGTCCCGCCAGGACCGGCGACATGAGATTGCAGAGATCCGCGAACGCCATGGCGCTCGCGGATTATATGGGCTCGGGTGCGCAGGTGCGCAGGTGCGCGGGTGCGCGGGTGCCCTGGGTGATTACGGGTGGATCACGCTGGCGGATCCCAGTCCGAACGAGTACAGCAGCACCGTGCACGGACCGCCGGCCGAGCCGAACACCGTGACATCGAAGCGGCTGACGTTCGCGCCTTCGACGGCCGAGAACACGGCGTGATACGGCCATGTGCCCTGGAACGACGTGTTGGCAAACGCGCGATCCTGCCCGCCTGAGTTGTACTGCAGATCCGCAAACATCTGCGGCGTGCGGCCGTCAACGACGTTGAAGATCTTCACCGTGCCCGCAGTGACCGACGGCGCGGTGGCAAACCAGAACGCCTCGTTGTCGCCGGGGAATCCGTAGTTGCACGTCAGAAACAGCGCCGCGTGATTGTTCGGCGTCGTCAGTTGCAGATAGCCGCCGCCGGCGCTGCCGCCGCTGCCGGGAATCGTGAACATCGCCGGCACGAGACCGGGACCGGTCGCGCCGGTCGGTCCGGCGGCGCCAGTCGCGCCCGTTGCACCCGTTGCACCCGTCGCGCCGGTCGCTCCAGCCGGGCCCGCAGGACCCTGTGGGCCCATCAGACCCTGGAGACCTTGGAGACCCTGCAAGCCTTGCAGGCCCTGCGGACCGGCGGGTCCCTCCGGACCTTGCGGCCCTGCGGGACCTGCGGGACCTGCTGGACCGGCGGGACCTTCAGGACCAGCCGGACCGATCGGGCCCGCTGGACCGGCCGGACCTTCCGGACCGGTCGCACCCGCTGGACCTGCGGGACCTGGTTCCCCCGGAATGCCCTGCGGCCCCTGTGGTCCTTGCGGTCCGACGATGTTCCAGATGAGCGGGGCTTCCTTGTTCTTGCAGTCGGCGGCCGACGCCGCTTTTCGCATCGTCCCGTTCACGACGTCGTAACAAGCGACGATCACGGTCGGCGTCTGAAACGCATTCACTTTTGGCATGAACACAATTGCAAGCGCCCCAGCAACGATGCCCGGCCCAATCCACTTCGACAGTTCTGTTCGTTGAGACCCCAAAGTTGCCTCCTCATGAACCGATTCCAACCGCTCTTGCAGGGGGCGGGGGGGTACCTAGCATGGGACGTGCCAATCTGATTGAATTGTGGCTCCCCAAAACGGGGAAAGGGAGAAACCATGCGTACGACGTTCTTCAAGCTCGCGCTCGTGCTTTGCGTGGCCGCCGCCACGACGTCCGTCTCCGTGCTGGCGCGCACCGCGCACGCCGGTCCAGCACTTACCTCGATCGCGACGTTGTCGTTCGGCGCGGACGGCACGCTCTTCGCCGCCGACACGATGGCGGCGACGATCTACGCCATCGACCTCGGCGCGAGGAAATCCGTGTCGGGCACAAAAGACGTTGCGGCGCTCGATCAGAAGATCGCATCGATCGCCGGCACCGCCGCGGCCGAGATTTCGATCAAGGACATCGCGGTCGATCCCAAGTCTCACAACACCTTCGTCTCGGTGATGCGCGGCCAGGGCGCGTCAGCGCAGCCTGCGCTCTTCCGCGTGGACGGCAACGGCGACGTCGCGCTCGTGGCGCTCGACGGCCTGAAGTTCTCGAGCGTCGCGCTGCCGAATCCGGCCGCCGCCTCCACGACGGGCCGCAACAACCGCCTGCAGTCGGTCACGCAGATGGAACTCATCGACGGCAAGCTCTACGTCACGGGCCTGTCGAAC
>SCUN01000229.1 GCA_004297655.1 Acidobacteriota bacterium
GGTGTCGCCGGCCAACCTGTCGCCCGAATTGACCAAGCACTTTCGCGGCCTGCGCTTGTGGCTGCCGCTCAAGCTGTTCGGCGTGGCGCCATTCCGCGCGGCGCTCGCCGAGAAGATGTGGCTGGCGCGGTACTTCCGCGAGCGGTTGCTGGAAATTCCCGGATTCGAAGTCGGACCGGAACCGGATTTGTCCGTCGTGACATTCCGATATGTTCCGCCGCGAGGCAGCGCCGACGAATTCAATCAGCGCCTCGTGCAGGCCATCCACAACGACGGCCGTGTCTTCCTCTCGTCCTCCGTCGTCGATGACAAGTTCATCATCCGGCTCGCCGTGCTGGTCTACCGCACGCATCTCGAGGACGTCGATCTGGCGATCCGGATCCTCCAGGAGAAAGTCGCCGAGCTCAGCGCCTAACGCAGTTCGCGCTTCAGCACCTTGCCCGTGGCACCCATCGGCAGCGCGTCCCGGAATTCCACAATCCTCGGATACTTGTACGCGGCGAACTGCTCTTTGCACCAGGCAATGAGCTCGTCGGCGGTCAGGTCCATGCCCGGCCGCCTCACGATGAACGCCTTCACTTCCTCGCCGAGCCGCTCGTCCGGCACGCCGATCACCGCGGCGAGCGACACCGCGGGATGCGTCAGCAACACCTCTTCGATCTCGCGCGGGTACACGTTCAGGCCGCCGCGCAGGACCATGTCTTTCTTCCGATCGACGATCGCCAGAAACCCGTCCGCGTCCAGCACGCCGATGTCGCCAGTGTGGAACCAGCCGTTCTTGAGCGCCTCGGCGGTCTCCGCCGGCCGCTTGTAGTAGCCCTTCATGACGTTGTGACCGCGGATGACGACCTCGCCCCGCTCGCCGGTCGCCACCGGCGTGTCGCTGTCATCGACGACGCGCACTTCGCACGCCACGAGCGGCTGACCGACCGTGCCGGGCTTCGACGGGCGGAACACCTGGTTGAAACACGCGACCGGCGCCGTTTCCGAGAGGCCGTACCCTTCGAGCACGCGGACGCCGAACTCCCGCTCGATCTCCTGCATGAGCGGCACCGGCATCGGCGCGCCGCCGGACACGCAGAGCCGCAACGAGGCGGTCGCCTTCTTCGCGTCAATCCCGGACTTCTTTGCGTACTGCACCAGGGCCCAATACATCGTCGGCACGCCGACCCAGACGTGGACCCGCTCGTTCTCGAAGGCGGCGAACACGGCGGCGGGATCGAAGCGCGGCAGCAGGATCAGGCGATAACCGCCGGCGAGTCCGGCGTTCATCTGCGCGGTCTGTCCCGTCGAATGAAAGAGCGGAAGCGTGATCAGCGAGCACGCGCGTTCATCCACGGTGTTGGGGAGCAGCGGCAGCATGATGTCGCGCGACGCCGTGGCGTTGAACACCATGTTGAGGTGAGAGAGCTCGGCGCCCTTCGGCTGGCCGGTCGTCCCCGAGGTGTAGAGAATCACGGCCGTGTCGTCCGGCCTTGCCGGGTGGGTGTCGGACACCGGCGAGCGGCCGTGCATCAACTGCCCCAGCGTGATCGCGTGATCGACCGGCGGCGGCGCGGCCGGATCGACCGTCATCACGATCAACTGCCGGCACGTCGTGACTTCGTCGCAGGCGGCGCGCGCCATCTGCGCCATCGGCAACTCAGGCGTGCCCTCGAACACCAGCATGGCGACGGCATCAGAGTCGCGCAGGTGATAGGCGATCTCCCGCGGCTTCAGGAGCACGTTCAGCGGCACGACGACGGCGCCGACGCGCAGGATGGCGAAGTAGGCGACGACGAAGTGCGGAGTGTTGGGACAGGACAGCGCGATGTGGTCGCCGGCTTTGATGCCGATCGCGCGCAACCCGTTGGCCGCCTGGGACGCCATGGCGCTCAATTGCCCGTAGGTCAGGCGCGCGGGTCCGCAGACGAGCGCTTCGCGATCGGGCGTCAGGCGCGCCTGGTAGTCGAGGAGGTGCGCGAGGTTGAGGGTCGTCGCCGACATGCGGCGGATTGTATGCGGATTATTCGAAGCGGGTCAGCGCGACTTCAACTTTTCGCGACGGCCCTTTGGCGCTGCGCCACTGCACGAGGATCGGCGTCTGGTAGGTGCCGCCGACGAGCTCGCCCTTGCCGGGCTCCGCGGAGTCGGACACGAGCAGGTCGATCTGACGCCGCATCCGCATGAACCGTGACGCCGGCGCCTCGAGCGTGCGCGCGATGAGGCGTTCGATGCCGGGCGCGTTGATGCCGAGCCGGTCGAGCACGCGATTGACGGTGTTCGGCAGGTCGTAGCGCGCGTAGCTCCGCGCTTTCGCCGGCACCGCGCGCGGGTCGTTCCACATGTGCCGGACTTTTTCGGACGCGAATCTGAGCGGGTGCTCGAGCACTTCCGCCAGGTCGTGCCGCATCAACAAGGTCTCGTATTCGTTGACCGTGAGGCTTGCGTGCTGTTCGCTCGGCGCCAGCTCGAGGCGAAGCCGGCCTTTGGTCACGCCGTGGCGCGCGATCAGCTCCGCGATCTGCTCGTTCACGCCCAGCCTCGTGTCGGCGAGATTCACGGAGTCGATCGGATGCGCGGACACGGGAATATCGACCATCACGCGCGCGACTTCCTCTTCGTGGTGGTAGCCGACGATGGTGGTTTGGCGATTGCGGGCGACGCCTTTGTAGGTGCCGTCGAGGTCGACAAGATAGACGGGGCCGGGCCGGCGGATGTCGCCCGTCACGCACGCGCGCAGACCGCTCGTGATGAACGCGAGGTGCGAATCGGCGTTGGTCGGTTCGACCGCCTTCTGTTCCGGCGCGAGTTCGTCGCGCAGTTCGAGCTGGTCGTGCCGGTAGCCCGCGTTTTCCGGGAACATCTGACGGAACACGTCGATGTAGGCGGCCACGCCGCCGTCGGCCTTGAGCCGGTCGGCCAGGCGCGTCGGCAGAAAGCCGGCGGTCGAGTGCTTGGACGCGTAGAGATGCCGGGGGAAGGCCAGGTAGCGTTCGCCGTGGACTTCGGCCGCTTTGGCGTGGATATCGATGATGTCTAACCGTCCCTTGGGGGTAAAACCCAGGGGAAACTCCGTCGGCGTCACTGGAACGTCAAGTGTAGGACAACTGAGCCCCGCGCGTCACGCCGGCAGGTCCGCGGGCTGGTAGAACTTCTCGTAGAAGGACCGGTCCAGCCGGTGCGCCTGGAACGCCATCAGATTCGTCACCGGGCCGGTGACCGCCGGGAATCGGCCGTATCGATCGTGAATGTAGGTGGCGTACGCGATCACGGCGTCGATCGTGTGCTGCGGGTATTCGGCGATGCCCTTCTGGATAGCGGATCCATCCTTCCACCCCGTGCCCACGCCGCCATCCCGTAGCGTGCCGGTCCGGGCGCCGAACTTGAAATCCAGGTAGGCGGTCACGGCGTCGGCCATCGTCGGATACCACGGCGGGCAGTACGGGCGAATCAGCGGCGCACCGTTCACTTCGAGGCCAAGGCCGGTCGGCACACCCGGGTCCTTGTGCAGCAGTTCCATCAGCGTCGTCTTGAATCCGCCGAAACCCATGACCTTCGAAAACGGCACATCCTGCATCGTGAATCCGAGCTGGTTGAGCCATTCCGGATGCTGCGCCTGGTGCGGATAACCGCCGAGCCCGAGGGCCTGCGCCATCAACGCGAGGTTCTGCAGCATCGCGCCGACTTCCACCGTGAGCAATTGCATCAGATTCGTTTCGAGGAGGCTGACGGTGTCGATCAGATCGTCGGCCGGGTTGTCGTCGAGGTGGCCGCCCTTCGATTTCGCGAACGCGGCGATGCCGGCGGGCTTGAAGTTGTCGCGATCGTCGAGCACGTACATGCCGATGCTGTCGCCGAAGCCGCCGAACAGAATGTTGAGGTAGAGGACGCTGCATTCGACGACCGGCAGAAAGTACGTCGTGCCCGGCAGGTTGGTGTCCCAGGTGTTGAACGGCGCGACGTACGGCATCTTGCGCGGTAGCGCCTTGCGCGTGTCGAACAGCTGGACGCTCAGCTTGTCGTAGGCCTCGACCAGCTTGTGATCGCGCGCGAGCTGGATCAGCGCGTTCCGCTCGTCGGGTCCGAAGTCCTGCGGCCGCTTCAACATGCGCACGCCGCGATCGTTGATCACAAACATCGTCACGGCATGCGACGCGTCGCCGCTCATCGCGGTGCGGCCCGTGAAGTTGATCATGATGTTCCCGCCGCCCTCTTCGACGCCGTTGAATTCGCCGGCGCCGTACGGCAGGTCGCCGAGCGAATGGCCCGTGATGCCGCACGCGGCGAACGCGAGCGCGGCTTCTTCCTCGATCGTGAGCGGATCGGGGCCGGTCGTGCTGGCGTAGGCCAGCGGCCCCTCGTGCATGGTGATGCCCTTCGCGAATCGGCTGGAGCGCCGGCCGATGAGCGCGGACAGCAGCGGGTACGCGGCGAGAGTGGCGATCGATCGGGGAGTCTGATCCGACATGCGGAGAGGATACGTCAGGCCGGAGGGCGCGCTGCCGGAAATCCGGCAGGCATGCGCGAATTCAGTGGAACGATATGATTTTCGAATGAACTTCGATGCACTGGCCGCCCGGTTCCCCAGCCTGCCGCGCTTCGCTCTGCTGAAAGTCGATCTACTCCGCTCCGGCGTTCGTCTCGAAGCGCCGATCGGCAGCCGTTACTACCACCATCACGACGAAGCCGGCCAGAAGGCGGTCGCCGATGCGCGCGTGCACATGCAAGGCAGCATCGAACTGCCGGGCGGCGTGCACGCGTTCGTGCGCCACAACGCGACGAGTCCGTACGCGCTCGTGACCGATCCCGACACGGGCGCGATGTGGCTCGCCGGCGGCGCCGAACAGTCGCCGATCACCGAAGTCACGCCGGGTCCGCGGCTGCAGTGGCCCGGGCAGCGCACCTCGCGCGGCACGCCGCAGGGCGCGCTCTTC
Source organism: Acidobacteriota bacterium (assembly GCA_004297655.1). GTDB lineage: Bacteria > Acidobacteriota > Vicinamibacteria > Vicinamibacterales > SCN-69-37 > SCUN01. The sequence continues at coordinate 4,917 of SCUN01000229.1, forward strand.
ACGCCGAGCCTCGGCGGCGCGTGCGGGCCGGTGGCGATCTTTCTGCTGCGGTACTGCGAGTTCGTCGCCGGCGACGAGGAGTGCCGCTTCTGCTCGTGGGTGCGCATGGGCAAATCGCATGAGGTGCGCCCCAACGTGGACGACATGCGCGAGGCCATCACCTCCGTGTGGCGCGAGCAGGGCTCGGTCGGGTATCTCGCCTTCAGCGGCGGGAGCCTCTTCAATCGCACGAAAGAAGCCGACGCGTTCCTGCTGTACATGAACGCGATGCGCGACACCGGCGAGCGCGTGCCGCCGACCGTCGCCGCGATCCAGGCGCTGGACCGCGCCGACACGGCGAGACTCAAGGCCGCCGGCTTCGACTACGTGTGCTATTCGATGGAAGTGTGGAAGGACTCGCTCTGGCCGGAGATCATGCCGGGCAAGACGAGATCGCTGGGACGGGAACGCTGGATGGACTGCCTCAAGGCAGCCGTGGACATCTTCGGGCCGGGCCGCGTCATGTGCAACTTCGTCGCTGGCGTGGAGACCGCCGTGCCTGGCGCGTTCGCCTCACCGGAAGCCGCGGCGGAATCCACGCTCGAAGGCATGGCCTGGTGCTACGAGAACGGGATCTATCCGAAGTACTCGACGTGGATCGTCCCGGGCGGCGCCCGCTACAGCGATCGCCCGCCCGCGCCGCTCGAGTACTACGCGCGGTTTCTACCCGGCCGCCAGCAGCTATTCGCGCAGTACGACCTGCCGGTGCCCGACACCGACTGCCCTCGCTGTTTGACCGAGTCGCTCGAAGCGGATCTGGCGCGGCTCGACCCGGCGCGGTACGCGCTCGGGCCGGCCGCCGTGTTTCTCACCGGCCGCGACCACGGCGCCGCGCATGGCGCCGTGGCGTGACCGGCGGTGAATGCTACTTCCCGGGATCGGCCAGCACGAACGCCTTCTGTGTGAACTCCCGGCCGCCCACGCTCAACACCACGCGGTACTCGCCCGGATCGACGACATAGCCGACATTGCCCCCGCCCCCGGCGGGCACCGCGCCACCTCGGCCACCTCCGCCTCCGCGACCTGCGGTCGCTTCGGCGAGACCGCGCTCACGCTGCCCCGACAGATTCCACCGCACGGTGTTGATGCCGGCGTTCTTCGTGCCGTCCATCTCGGCGATCATCCGCGAGCCGTCGTAGATCCGGACCTTGACGTCGCCGGACGCCGCCGACTTGAGCACGTAGTTGATCGCCATCCCCGGCAGCCGGCTCTGGCCGGCGAAGTTCGCCGACGCGACTTCCGTCGCGCGCGGTCCGCGCCACTGGATGACGGGCTGCACGCTCATCAACGTCGCATCCGCCGCCATCACCGCCGGCGTCAGTTCTTCGAGCGCCGAGATGTCGGCCGCCCAGATCCCGCGGCCGTGCGTGCCCAGCACGATCTCGTGATCGCGCGGATGGATCTTCACGTCGTACACCGGCGTCGTCGGCAGCAGGCCACGTTCGGTGCCGCCGAGGCCGGCGCCGGCACCCCGCCCGCCGACGCCGCCCGTCATGGGAGAGCCGATGATCTTCGTCCAGCTCTTGCCGGCGTCGAGCGAGCCGTAGAGTCCGAGGTCCGTGCCGACGAACAGCAGATCCGGATTGTGCGGATCCTCCCGCACGGCGTTCACCGAGTGCTGCGGCAGGTTCGACGCGATCGAGGTCCAGGTCTGGCCGTAGTCGGTCGTCTTCCACACGAACGGACGGAAGTCGTCGTTGCGAAGACCGGTGACGCTCACGTACGCGGTGCCCGCGTTCTGGTGCGACGGCTCGATGCGGCTCACCCAGTAACCCGGGTGTCCCGGAATCTTGTCGCGCACATTCGTCCAGGTCTTGCCGCCATCGCGCGTCACCTGCACGTTGCCGTCGTCACTCCCCGCCCACAACACGCCGGGCACGACCGGCGATTCATCGAACGCGGTGAGCGTGGCGTAGCTGATGTTGCCCGTGCCGCCGCGAGTCGCCGGATCGTTGGCCGTGAGGTCGCCGCTGATCGCCGTCCAGGTTTCGCCGCGATCGGTGGACTTCAACACCATGCTGCCCGCGTGGTACACCGTGTCGCTGTTGTGCGGTGACACCACGATCGGCGCGTTCCAGTTCCAGCGAATGTCCTTGCCGTCGAATTGTCCGGCGCCGCCGCCGCGGCCCATCCCGCCGTAGCCCTTCGTCTCGCCGGTCACGAGATCCGTGCGCGCGAGCGCGCCGAACTGGCTCTCGTTGTAGAGATAGCGGTTCTGCTGATCGACGACGTTGTACTGGCCGTCGCCGCCGCCGACGTTGGTCCACGCCTCGAACGGAATGTTGCCGCCACCCTTCATCGTGCTCGGGCCCATCTTCGATCCGTTGTCCTGCAGACCGCAGTAGACGTTGTACGGCTGCGCCATGTCGAAGCTGACGCCCATGCACTGCGCCGTCGGCAGGTTGTCCGGATGCATCCAGCGCGCGCCGCCGTCGTACGTAATCGTGAACCCGTGGTCGTAGCCGAGCAGCATATGTTTGCTGTCTTTCGGGTTGATCCAGAGCGCGTGATTGTCGCCGCCCGCGCCCATCGACTGCCACGTGGCGCCGCTGTCGAAGCTGTGCGCCGCGCCGGTGTTCAACACGAAGATGTGGTTCTTGTCGTTCGGATCGACGCGAATCTGGCTGTAGTAGTACGGCGTGTCGTTCGCGGGATAGCCGCCGCCGCGGCCGCCGCCGGCCGGCGCGGCACCGCGCCCCGCCGGAGCCGCACCGCCCGCCGCGGGCGCTGCCGCAGGAGGCGCCGGAGCGACCTGCCGCCACGTGCGTCCGGCGTCATCCGAGCGGAACGTCGGGTCGTTCACCGTGGTGCCGAATCCGGCTTCGAGGCGCTTCTTCTCCTCGTCGGTATCCGCCTTCACCACTTCGACGATGGCGTAGACCGTGTTCGAGTCCTGGCGCGAGATCGCGATGCCGATGCGGCCGACGATCCCCGCAGGGAGGCCGCCGCCGAGCTTCGTCCAGGTCTTGCCGCCATCCATGGACTTGTGAAGGCCGCTGCCCGAGCCGCCAGGCGCGAAGGAGTACGGGCGGCGCACTTTCTCATAGCTCGCCGCGTACAGCACGAGCGGGTTCTTCGGATCCATCGCGACGTCGATCACGCCGACGGCTTTGCCGCTCGCCGACTTGATGTCGAGCGACTTCGTCCACGTCTTGCCGCCGTCGACGGTCTTGTAGAGGCCGCGCTCGTCATTGTCCGAGTAGAGATGACCGTTGGCCGCGACGTAGACCGTGTTCGGGTCGGTCGGGTGAATCACGATGCGACTGATGTGATGCGAGTCTTTGAGCCCGACGTTCGTCCACGTCTTCCCGGCGTCGGTTGATTTGTAGACGCCATCGCCGTAGTACATCGTTCGCGAGTTATTGCCTTCACCGGTGCCGAGATACAGCACATCCGGATTGGTCTGCGACACCGCGATGGCCCCGACCGACGCCGTGCCGCCGTTGTCGAAGACCTGCGTGAATCCGAAGCCGCCGCTCTCGGTCTTGTAGACGCCGCCGGTCGCCGACGCGGCGTAGAAGATCCGCGGCGTGGCCTCGACGACGGCGAAGTCGACGAAGCGGCCGCCCTGCCGGGTCGGTCCCAGCTCGCGGAACGAGATCGACTTGAACGGATCGGGGGCTGACTGTTGCGCCGAGACGGCGAACGTCAGGCCCAGCACAGCGGACGCCGTGGCCAGCACGGCCACTCGCAGGGAAACGGGGAATCTCATCGGGTCACTCCTTCGCAAAACGGTGGACAATTCTACCGTCCGCCGGGCTACAATGCCGCGTTCCCCGACACCGGAGGTGAGTATGAAGTCTCGTTTCGGATTCGTCGGTCTGTTTCTCCTATTCGCGGCAGTCACGACTGTTTCATCGCAATCCAAGCCGCCGGCCCCCAAGGTCGGCCCCGTCCGGCCGCCCACGACGGCGGCAGACAAGATCAAGAGCGCCATGTCGGCGGCCCCGGCGGCGATCGCGGCCGACGCCACGATCATGGACATGGCCACGATGCAGGTCATCCGTGCGGGCAAGAACGGCTGGACGTGCTTCCCGGACGGGCCGTCGCCCGGCGTCGATCCCATGTGCCTCGATGCGAACGGCATGGAGTGGGCGGCCGCGTGGATGAGTCACAAGGATCCGCCCAAGGACAAGATGGCGATCGCCTACATGCTCGCCGGCGGGTCGGACGCGAGCAACACCGATCCGTTCGCGACCACGCCGCACGGCACTGATCGCTGGGTGGACACGGGTCCGCATCTGATGGTGCTCAACATCGGTGATCGATTCGCGGGATATCCGACGACGGCGGCCAATACGAAAGCGCCGTACGTGATGTTCCCGGGCACGCCGTATCAGCATCTGATGATTCCGGTGAAGTAAAGCGTCGTCCGTATTCGTGGCAGCCGGGCTGTCGTCGCAACGCGCGTAGTATCCTGCCCGCCATGAACAGACATCGGGTTCTTCTCGCGGCTGCTGCCGCCCTTCTGTGGCCGGCAGCGGCCGCGGCACAAGCACCGCCCACGGCGCCGCCGGTGCTGACGCTGCCGTCCAGCGCTCGCGTCGCCGCATTGGCCGGCGCCTGGGTCGCCGGTCGCGACCAGGACGTCGTCTTTCACAATCCGGCGCAGCTCGTTGGCGTTCGCACGGATTTCAGCGTGTCGATGGCGCGCCTCGGCGATAAGACAAACATGGCGTCGCTCACGTCGGTGTACACCGCCGGCAAACTCTCGTTCACGCTCGGATGGGGCGTTCATCTCATCGACTTCGACGCCACGAACCGGCAGAACGCGGTCGCCACGATCGCGGGCGCCGTGCTCTACAAGGGCCTCCGGATCGGCGCCGCCGGAAAGTACGCGGCGGATCGCCGCGACATCAATCAGCACGCCTTGCTCGCGGATGTTGGGGTCGCGCGGAACATCTGGGGCGGCGCGGTGGCGCTCGCCGTCCAGAATCTCGGTCACAGCACGCTGAGCGACCTCGGCGTCGAGAAGCTCCCGCGGCGGGTCGCCGCAGGCTTTTCGAAGGCGCAGAGCGCGGGACCGCTCGATCTCGCGCTCTTTACGCAAGTCAGCCATCGCAGCGGATGGAACTCGGCGGCCGCCGGTTTCGAGGCCGGGTACAGCTGGATCGAAGGCCTGTCGGTCACCGGCCGGATCGGCGTGCGCCGGCCCGAGCGAACCGATGAAAAGCCGGTCTCGCTCGGCGGCGCGTTCACCGCCGACCGGCTGACGCTCGAATACGCGCTGCAACTCTTCGACAACAGCAAGCGCTCACACCTGGTGACCATCCGATGGCGCTGACACTCCGATTCGGCGCCGCGGCGCTCGCGTTCGTGACCGCGACCGGCTGCACGGCCGCGTTGAAACTCGCCAAGGACGACTCGGCCGACGTCCTCTCGCATCAGTCGATCACGGCGCCGAATCCGGGCGTCAAGGGTTCCTTCTCGGTGAAGTACCTGACGTACGGCTCCGGCACCGACAAACAGCGGCCGGAGTACGCAAAGGGCGTCGCGATCAAGACGAAGACGGTCGATGTCTCGCCCTTTGCCACAATCCCGAAGGCCCAGCAGAAGCACCGACTGAAGTTCTGGGGCTTCGACCTCAAGAAGGCGCCGATCAACGCGCGTGTCTGGTATCCCGACGCCGCCGGCCCGTTTCCGCTCGTGCTCATCGTCCACGGCAACCACGACCCGGAGAAGTTCTCGGATCCGGGATACGGCTACCTCGGCGAGCTCCTGGCGTCGCGCGGATTCATCCTGGCGTCGGTCGACGAGAACTTCATCAACGGCATCAGCGAGGAGAACGACGGCCGCGCGTGGCTCCTCTTGAAGCACCTCGAAGCGTGGAAGCAGTTCAACGAGACGAAGGACGGTCCGTTCTTCGGGCGCGTGGACATGTCGCGCATCGCGCTGATGGGCCATTCGCGCGGCGGCGAGGCCGCGGCGGTCGCGGCCGCCTTCAACACCCTGAAGTTCTATCCCGACGACTTCAAGCAGAAGTTCGACTTCAACTTCGCGATCAAGTCGGTCGTCGCCATCGCGCCGGTCGACGGCCAGTACAAGCCGACGGGCCAGTTCACGCCGCTCGAGAACGTCAACTACCTCCTGATGCACGGGTCGCACGACGGCGACGTCTCGACGGCTGTCGGTCTTCGCCAGTACGAGCGGCTGAAGTTCTCGGGCGACGAGCCCTGGTTCAAGGCCGTGCTGTTCATGTACCGCGCCAACCACGGCCAGTGGAACACCACGTGGGGCAACAAGGACAACGGCCCGCGCAGCGCGCGCTCGCTCGATCTGCGCGCACTCATCGATCCCGAAGCACAGCGCCAGTTTGCGATGGTCGTCATCTCCGGCTTTCTCGAAGCCACGCTCAACGGCAAGCGGGAGTACGTGCCGATGTTCCGCGACCACCGCAGCGCGGGCGCGTGGCTGCCGAAGACGATGTACACGACGAAGTTCCAGGAAAACGGCTATCGCGAGCTCGCGAACTTCTCAGAAGACGTCGACCTGACCACGGGCTCCAGCGCGGGCGTCACGCTCGCCGGCGAGCACCTCTCCACCTGGCAGGAAAAGGCCGTCCCCTTCCGCGGGCGCGGATCCGACACGCAGAATCACAACGCCGCGTGGATCGGATGGAACAACGAGATGGCGCCGAAACCCGACGCCCCGGAGAACGCCCCGAAGGTAATGGGCCCGCCGGCGACGTTCGGCGTCGGACTTCCCGCCGGTCAGGCCGCCGCGTGGGCGATCGATCCATCGAGCGTGCTCACGGTGTCGCTCGCCGCCACGGAGACCAAGCCGGGCCCGCGAGCGGAAGAGAAGAAGAAGGAAGAGGAAGGCGAGAAACCCAAGACGCCGGCGGCGAAGAAACCGCCCGCGCCCAAGAAGAAGCCGGCACCCAAGAAGAAGGAAGAGCCGGACAAGACGCCCATCGACCTCACGATCGAAGTCGTGGACGCGGCCGGCCACAGCGCGAAGCTCCCGCTGAGCCAATACGGCATCGCGCGCAAGCCGCTCGAAGCCAACGTCTATCGGCGGCGCGGCCGCGACAAGGCGCGCTTCACGAACAACTACGAGCTCGTGCCGCAGGGATTCCTGTTGCCGATGGCCGACTTCGTGAAAGCCACGCCCGAGTTCGATCCGAAGACGCTGACGACGATCCGGCTCGTCTTCGACAAGACGACGGCCGGCACGGTGATCCTCGAGCACATTGGCGTCACGACGCCGAAGAAGTAGCTACTTGCCGCCCGGACGCAACTGGCTGAACCAGTTGAGGACCACTTCGAGCTGCTTGACGCCGTTCTGCCCGCGCGCTGGTTCCACGAAGAGGAACCGGCCGTCGCGCGCCACGTCGTAGTTGGTGTTGGTGTTCGACGCCGGCTTGATCCGGGCGTCGAACAGGAATCGCGGCGTCGAGAACCCGCCGGGCTGGACCGCGATCGAAAACACTTTGTCGTCAATCGAGGTGAAGAACAACTCCCGGCCGTCGCGCGACCAGCGCGGTCTGTCGCCGCCGATATCCGAGACGGCCCGGCGCGCCCCCGGCCCCGGAAAGGGACGCAGGTAGACCTCGTTCTGCCCGGACAGGGCCGACGAGTACGCCAGCCATTTGCCGTCGGGAGAGAGCTGGCCATTAGTGCCCGTCTCGTCGGCCGGCAGGAACCGTCGCGGCGTGTGATCCCCGCCGGGTTCCAACGAGACGACCCATGGGGCGCCCGCCGATCCGGCGCCGCCTTCGCTGAACACGAGCCACTTGCCATCCGGAGAGACCGACTGCGGCGTCTGCACCACGCCGGCCTTCGTCGTCAGTCGTTCCTCCACGCCGGTGCCGTCGGCGGCACGCCAGTAGATGTTGCGGAAGCCGTCCTTCGTGTACCGGTAGATGATGCGCTTGCTGTCGGTCGTCCAGACCGGCGCCTGCCGGCTGCCGCCGGACACGAACAGCGGCGTCATTGTGCCGCGCTCGAGATCGAGCGTCCACTGCGAGATCGTGCCCTCGATCACCTGGACGATGGCCTGCCGTCCGTCAGGCGAGATGGACACCGAGTCGTACTCGCGCTCGGGCAGCGGAAGCGGTGCGGTCCTGCCGCTGCGGTCGGTCCAGACGATGCGGTTCTTCAGTCGCAAAGGTCCGCCGGCCAGGAGCACGAGTGTGCCGTTGTCGGCGATCGCGTAGTCCGATGACGCTTCGTTGTCCGAACGCGGATGCTCGGGGAGCGCGACCGGCACGGCGCCGGCCAGGCTGACCTGCTTTGGTGACCACGGCACGGCGAACAGCGTGTCGAGCCGGCCGTAGACGAGGTAGCCGTTCGTCGTCAGCCGCGGCGAGTTCCCGCCCTGGACGACATCTCGGCGCTCACCCGTCGACAGCATCACGGCACCGACGCGCCGCTCGTCATTGCCGGGTCCGCTCCGTGCCGTGAAGAGCAGCGTCGAGCCGTCAGGCGTGAGGTACGGCCACATGTGGCTGATCTCGCCGGTGTTCTGATCGAGCGTCGTCGCCGGCGTCACCGGCCCGCCGGCCACGGGCACGCTCATCAGACGCGACGTATTCGTCGGCGCGAAGTAGATCGTGCCGTTGGTGCCCCACCATCCCCCGCGTGCGTCGGCGGCATCGGCCAACGACTGAAGCGCGCCGCCGTCCACGGTGACCTTCTTCAGTTTCCCCTGGGCGAAGAACCCGACCCATTGGCCATCGGGAGAGAAGAACGGTGTCTTCGCGCCGTCGGTGCCGGCGATCTGCTTCGGTTCAGTTTCGGAGAGCAGGCGCGAGAACAAGTGCGTCCCTCCCCCGCGCGTCGCGGCGTAGACGACGGTCGAGCCGTCGGGCGAAATGGCCACGGGCATCTCCCTGACGGCGGCCAGCTGGTCGCCGTCCGGCAGGGGCAAGCTCAGCCTGATCGGCGTCGCGGACGTCGCCACCGCCGACGGCCCCAACTGCATCAGCGCCACTGTGCCAAGCGCCGTCACCACGACCGCCGCCGCCACGACCGGCCATCCGAACCCGCGCGCCCGCGGCGACGCGGACGCGCCGGTCGAGATCGCGGACGACGCGAGCATCGACCCGCCGGTCGTGCGATCGCTCAGGAGGTACCGCACGACCGACATGTCGGCGAGCCGCTCGTTGCGATTCTTGATCAGGCAGCGTTCGACGAGTTCGCGGAGCGGCGCGGGCGTGTTCGCGGGCAGCGCCGACCAGTCCGGTTCGCCGCGGACGATGGCCGCGAGCGTCTCCGTGATGTCCTCGCCCTCGAACGCGCGCTTGCCGGCGAGCAGTTCGAACAGCACGCAGCCGAACGCCCAAACGTCGCTCCGCTTGTCGGCGGCGCGGCCCTTGGCTTGCTCCGGACTCATGTACCCGGCGGTGCCGAGGATCACGCCCATCCGCGTCGCCGCCATCGTCATCGTCGGCGAGTTGGCGGTTTCGGATGAGGGCTCGTGGTCCAGCGACTTGCCGAGACCGAAATCGAGGACTTTGATCACGCCGTCGCCGGTCAGCATGATGTTGCCGGGCTTGAGGTCGCGGTGAATGATGCCGCGGTCGTGCGCGGCGACGAGCGCGTCGGCGATCTGCCTGGCGAGCGCCGTCGCTTCGGCGGCGGGCATCGCGCCGTCGTGAATCACGTCGGCCAGCGAGCGGCCGTCGACGAACTCGAGCACGAGGTACCGCTCGGCGCCCACCTGCTCGATGCCGTAGATCGCCGCGATGTTCGGCGCGTTGAGCGAGGCCAGCAACTGGGCTTCGCGTTCGAACCGAGCGATACGTTCGGGCTCGGTCGCAAACATCGCGTGCAGCGCCTTGATCGCGACCGTGCGATTCAGCCTCGAGTCGTGCGCCTTGTAGACCTCGCCCATGCCGCCGGCGCCGATTGACGCGGTGATTTCGTAGGGGCCGAGGCGGGAGCCGATGGCAAGTGACACGGAGCGGGATTATGGCATGCCGGCGGTCGAGTCAGCCCAGCTTCGCGCCGCAGGACCCGCAGAACTTCGGCAGTGAGTAATCGACCGCGATCGAGGCGGGCCCGAATGACGAGGGCGGCGTGAACCACGCGCGACACACCGGACATCGGCCGCGAAACGCCATGAAGCCGATACCGAACGCGTTGTCGACGATGTGCACGAGGATCAGCCACGCCACCGCCGCGGCGGCGGCGCCGACAAACGCGCCGAGGCCGAGTCGCTCCCCCCAACTCGATCCATCGAGGCCGACGGCCATCCCAATCGTGACGGCGAGGCCGGCCACGTACGGCAGCCATCGCAACACGCGGCGAACGCGGCTCCACGCCGCGAGAATCCGGCGGCTCTTCGCCATGTATTCCGCGGCGGCGGGATCGATCGGTCCCTGTTGCGCCGGAAGGATCATCACGGCGTCGGTCAGCAGCACGCCGCAGTTGGCGCACGCGGTCTGGAACAGGCCGCCGAGCCGCGCGTGGCAACTCGGGCAACTGAGCACCCGATTACCGACGATCACGCCGGCCAGGATCGTGAGCCAGCCGATGGGGATCCCCCACCACCCGAGCCATTCGCGATAGATGGCCACGCCGATGAGGGCGACGGCCACGACCAGGACGAACACCGTCCGCCGCTTGCGCCGCATGGCCCCCGCGTGGTCGGCCTGGCCCGATGCGCCGCTCACGGCTTCATTCCTTCGAACGGCTTCAGCGTCAGCTTCTGCACACGCCAGTTCAGCAGTTCGCCGACGTAGAGTTCGTTTTCCGAGGGACACGCGATCTCGTGAATCCACCCGAACTGCTTCGGCTGCTTGCCGAACGACCCGAACGCCCCGAGCAGGTTGCCCTCGAGATCGAGCTTGAAGACCTTCCCTGAGTTCGCGTCGGCGCTATAGAGAAACTGCTTCGCTCCGGGCGTGATGCAGATCGCCCACGGCGCCGCGACGTTGGCAAACTGGCGCAGAAACGTCCCGTTACCGTCGAAGACCTGAATCCGCCGGTTCGTACGATCGCCGACGTACACGTTGCCGGCCGCGTCCGACGCGATCGTGTGCGGGATGTTGAACTGGCCCGGCCCGCTGCCTCGCTCACCCCACGTCTTGAGCCAGTTGCCGAGCTTGTCGAACTTCACGACGCGCGAGTTGTTGTAGCCGTCGGCCACGTAGATGTTGCCGGCCGGATCCCACGTCACGTCAGTCGGCCGGTTGAACGCGTTGGTCCGCGCGGGCGCTTTCGCGGCGTCTTCCTGCGACGGACGGCCCTCGACCGATTCCCACTTCCGGCCCAACACCATCGTCACGCGGCCAAGCGGGTTGAACTTGATGACGACGTTGGCGCCTTCATCTACGCACCAGATGTTGTCGTCCTTGTCGATGCGAACCACGTGCGCGAAGTCGAATCCGTACACGTCCTTCCCGATCTCGCGGACGAACGCGCCGGCCCGATCGAACTCCAGCAGGCGCGTCACGCGGGCGCGATCGTAGATGAAGAAGTGGCCCTTCGAGTTGACCGCCACGCCGGCGACTTCGCCGAAGTTCATCCCGGGCGGCAGTTTCAGAAAGTCGACGGCGCCGTCGAACGGGATCTCGCGCGCGGGCGCCGAGACTTGCTGCGCCGCCGCCGAGACCGTTAAGAGCAGGACCAGCGCAGCAGCGGCGCGGATTTTCATACGGCCGGCTTGCCCTTGAGCACGCCCACCTGAATCAGGAGTCCTGTGAAGTCGTACAGGCGCTCCTCGTACTGAACGAGGCCGTCTTTGATGACGTGCATGCGCGCGCCCGTGATCCTGAAATGCCGGCCCGTGGCAGGCAGGCCCATGAAGTCCGCCGAGTGCGTCGCCGTCGCCGAGAAGAGCTGGACGACGCGATCGCCGTCGATGACGAGCGGCTGATCGCCGAACGTCCAGTCGGGGAACGTGCGGAAGAGCTTGGCGTACGACGCCGTGATCTGCTCGCGCCCGTGCAGCTCGCCGAACATCGGGCTCTTCACGACGCCGTCGGCCGCATGCGTCGCCGCCAGGGCCTCGGCGTCGCGCGCGTCCCACGCGCGCTGCCGCCGGTCGAATAGTGCCTGAATCTCCTCGCGGGTGGGCGTCGCCATCACTTCACAATGCGTTCGTAGACGGCCGTGGTCGTCCGCGTCTCGCCGGCGGCATTCGTGCTGAGGTACGACACGTTGATCGTGTTGTTGTCGGCCGAGAGCGTGTTGATCAGCAGCTGCGTTACCTTGCCGTTGGTCTTGTTGACGATGATGTTGATCTTCTCGTTGATGGTCGTCACCGCCGAGGTCTGCCCCTGGCGTCCGGTGACGTCCTGATCTTTGCCGTCAAACATCGTGATGTAGCCCCACGAGGTCTTCACGCCCTGTGCGTTGACGGCGTCGATCGTGACCTTCATCCCGGTGCCGTTGTAGGCCTCGTAGGTCATGATGTTCGACGAGGGCGGCGGATTCTCTGACTTCAGTTTCCATTGCCCGAAGCGCGGGTTGGTCGCCGGGGTCTGGGCGGCAAGACTCGCGGACGCGGCGACGACGGCGATGACGAGAGCGGCTCGGATCGAAGTGGGCATGCGCATGGCCGGGATTCTAACCCTCTTGTCGATTCGGGCAACGGGGATTCGGCGTTCGACTACGATAGAGATACGGTGACGACCGCGATTCCTGCGCGGACCATCAGCCGGCTGATCGAGGCGGCGCGCGAGCAACCCGGCGTGCGCCCGGCCGATCTCCAGCCCGGTGACTGGGTCATCGTCCGCACGAAGAACTCGACGTACACGCTGTCGGCGGTGGGCGACGGCACGTTCGTTGTGACCGGCGGCTGGTTCTCCGCGGAGCGAACGGACGGGCAGCGGATCGCCGTGCGCGGCTGCACCTGGAGCAGCGCGCTGCCGCCCCAG
>SCUN01000230.1 GCA_004297655.1 Acidobacteriota bacterium
ACTTCGCCGGTCTTCGTCTGGACGCCGGCGCCGTAGAGTTCGGCCGACCCGCGGATGCGCGAGAGCATCCCCAGCGCGTCGGCTTTCGCGGTCTCGGCCGCCGCGACCTCGGGCGCAACGACCACCTTCGGCGCATCCATCGCGGCCATCTCGGCCTTCGTTGGCGCCGTGTATCCCTTGCGCGCGGAGATCTGGACGCCCGGCACTTTCAGCTTCACGCTGATCTGCCGGTATCGGCCATCGAACGCCTGATTCGTCGAGTAGTAGCCGAGGACGTAGTACGCCTCGAGCTGCGCGGCGATGCGATCGAGGCCCGATTCGATCTTGTTCGTGTTGACCACCGCGATGCCGCCCGTCGTTTCGGCGGCCTGCAGCAGGCCGTCCGCGCGGTCTTTGATCCGGTTGAGCTGCTCGACGAGCAGCATCTTCGGTTCCTGGTTCGGATCCGTCGGCATCGTCGGCGTCGCGTCCTGCCAGATCGGGTAGTCGAACATCGTCAACCCGATCGGATTCACCGGGTAGAAGACGACGTTGGCCCGCGCGGCCCGGCGCAGCAGGTCGTTGTAGCGCGTGCGGTTGTCGAGCATGGCGAGCCGTGTCATCTCGCGCAGGCAGGCCGCGCCGGATCCGGCCTGAGCCGACGTTGAGATGATCGGCCGGCCGTTGGCCGTGCCGATCGCCGGCGTGTTGTCGTAGCTCTTGAAGACCTGGAGCGGGGTCAACAAACCCAGATCCGTCTGGAACAGGAGCCACCCTTCGGTAAAGACAATGAGCGCCGTCCGCGTCTGGCGAAGACCGGACATGTACGTGATCGTGCTCTCGAGATGTTCGAGGGCCTTGTCTTCGCGCAACCGATCGATCATCACGTCGATCATCCGTCGCTGGATGCCGCGGTCATCCACGTACATCTCTTTGTTGGTGGTCGGACTGATCGTGCACTGGTTCAGGTTCTGTTCTTCCTGTGTGCGCATGATCGACCCGCGCTGACCCCACGGCCAGTAGCGCGCCAGCATGTCTTCGGTGGTGAGGAGCTTCCGCCCCAGGACGAGTTGCGCCGGCGCCATCTCGGTCGTGACCACGCCGAACAAATCGTTCGGCGCCATGATGCGGTTGAGCATCTCGACCAGCGGCCGCCGCGACCGGTACGCGCCTTCGATCGACACGCCCTTCGTGTCGAGATAGACGACGAACACGCGGTTCTTTGGATCGGCGGCCAATTCGTTGCCTTCTTCCTGCGTGTTCGGGTCGCGCTTCTCTGCTTCGGGCGCGCGGCCTTCGACTTTGATGAACTGGAAGTTCTCGACCTTCTGCGGCTTCCCGTCTTCGAACACCTCGAAGTCGGTCTGCTCGAGGTTCTGCAGGATGCGCCCGTCTTTCATCGGATAGACGTCGACCAGCACGAGGTTGGTCCCGGACCGGAAGGTCGGGCGCTGTTGGGGCTGGGACGTCGACGATTGCCGGGCGGCGAGCGACACCGCCGCGGTCAACACAAGAAACGCCGTGACGGTCTTCGACTGACGCATTGAAGCCTCCGCGGCGCTGGCAGGGGCAGTCTAACGCTAATCAGGGCAAAGGGCAGAGGGCAAAGGGCAAAGGTAGAGGGAGGAGGGAAAAGGCCAGGGCAAAGGTCGGGAGGGCAAAGACCAAGCCAGCTAGCGTGCGGAGTGTTCCCCAACTCCGCCGTCAGCGGAGTCGCGTTTCGAGTCTGCTCCGCGCGTTGCTCCGGTAGCTTGGCGAAGGAGTTTGCCGACACCAGCTTGATTCGAGTACTGTCGCCGGGGCGCCGACACTAGAGAGGCCGGGGTTGCTGTGCCTTGCGGAGCCGCGCGAACAGTGTCCAACAGAAGGGGTCCAGGGTACGAAATGGAGAAACGACTCAGATGTCCGTCTTGCGGTGAACTCAATCTCCCCGGGCCGTCCCAGTGCTCAAAGTGCGGTGGCCCACTCGGCGGAGCTGCGGTCGTTCAGGTGGACGCGGCTGGTAAGCCTCCAGCCCGTGGCGACAGCCTGCAGCGAGTTGTTGTCACCGACTTCGATATGCCGTTCGGCTCGATGGTCATGTTGATGGTGAAGTGGGCGTTTGCGTCAATCCCCGCACTTCTCATCATCGCGATGGTGTGGGCACTGATCATCGGGATCATTGGCGGAATCGGCGCTGTGGCTCGATAGACAAGTCCGCTCGTGCACGTCCTGATGTCGCGACGGGCCGACTGGGCGTGGCCCGATCGGCGGCAGCGTGAAATCGCGCCGGAAGGAGCGCAGCATTTCGAGCGCGATTCCGTAGGCGTGCGCAGCCAGGCCGAGTAGGAATCGCGCGACGGGCGCCTTCCTCTCGAAATGCGCGCGGATGGAGGCGGCGATTTCGAGGACCATCGCCCCAGAGGCTCCGGCGCGACATCAGGACGGGCGCGAGCGGCCACGCGAGAAGGACGTGGGTCCGAAGAACCTATCGCAGCGTCACCGGCACGGGAAACCAATCTGCCTTTTCCCAGCGGTACCGGATCGGCCGGTTCTCGCCGTTGCGCCGAAACCAACGCGTCATTTCTGCTTCGGCATCGGCACGTGTTGCCATCTCTTTGGGGATAAACAGGCAATGCTCTGCCCCGCGCCGTTCCATGCCGGTCTCGCTGGCAAGAAGGCGCGCCAGGCGGGACTCGCCGTCAGCAAGAGCCGCGCGATAACTTGGATCCTCCGGGTGGTTCTCGATCATGTTCCGGTCGATCGCAATCTCGGACCGCAATTCGGCGATCGCGACGATCGTGAAGTCGGCCGTCTTCACGCGGCGCCCGGGTTGCGATTTCCAGCGCAGCCGGATGTCGGCCCACCCGAGCGGCTCACGCGGGTATTTCGCCCACGCGGCGCCGCCGGGACCGGAGACTCGCACTTCCATAGGGCGTCTAGAGTAAAACGAAAAAACCGAGCTGTCTTTCTCCAACTCTCCGCTCGCGCACGTCCTGATGTCGCGACGGGCCGACTGGGCGTGGACCGATCGGCGACAGTGCGAAATCGCGCCGGAAGGAGCGCGGCATTTCGAGCGCGATTCCGTAGGCGGGCGCAGCCAGGCCGAGTAGGAATCGCGCGATGGGCCGAGCCGACCGGCAGACTTCGAGATCAGTCCGCCCCACGTACGGCGAGGCATGAAATGCGCGCGGATGGAGGCGGCGATTTCGAGGGCCAGCGCCCCGGAGGCTCCGGCGCGACATCAGGACGGGCGCGAGCGTGGATGGCGGTCCAAGCGCGCGGACCTGAAGGTCCGCGCCTACGTACATTCACCACGCACGTTCAACAGCCCAAAAAGAAAAAGCCGCGCTGGAGGCGCGGCTGAAATACGTTTGAGATTTGGTCGGGATGCCGAGATTCGAACTCGGGACCCCTTGTCCCCCAGACAAGTGCGCTACCAGGCTGCGCTACATCCCGCCTCAAGTGCTTTTCTACTCTACCCTCTTACGCGTTCACCGGCTACTTCTTGCCCTTCTTCTTGCCCTTCACCGGCTTGGCCTTCTTCGCCGCGGCTTTCTTGCTGCCGGAACTGAAGTTCCGGCCTACGTCTTTCCTGGGCTTCGCCGCCTTGACCCGCGGCGGCCGTAGCGCGAAATCGCCGTTCGCCGTGTGACTGCCGCCGAGCACGTTCAGAATCCACTCGAGGCCGTCTTTCACTTCGCGAAGCTCGGCGAGGACGGCTTCGTCCATCATCGCCGCGACCTCCGAGTCTTCCACGTCCTCGGCGGCCGGAGCGCTCGTGCCTTCCTCGGTCATCACCTTCCGGGCGCCGGCCAGCGTGAGGCCATCCACCAGGATCAGATGCTTCAAGCGCAGCACGCGCTCGACGTCGGCGCGCCGGTAAATCCGCGGCGCGCCGGCCGACTTCGAGATCCCTAAATCCGGAAACTCGGCTTCCCAGCCACGCAACACGTAGGGTTGAATCGAGGCCAATTCACAGACCTCGGCGGCGCGAAACACCGACCGATTGGGGATCTCCACTGTGTCCAGAGGCGACTCCACAGGCTGCGCCAGTATAGCAGGGGTCTACGGGCGCGCCTTCTTGGCGCGGCGCCGCACTTTCAGCCGGATCGGCGTCCCCTCGAACCCGAATTCCTCCCGGAGCGCGTTGGTCAGATACCGCTCGTACGAGAAGTGCAGATCGTCGGCCACATTTGTGAAGATCACGAACTCCGGCGGCTCGATCGCGGTCTGCGTCGCATACATGATCTTGACGTCCTTCTTCCCCTTCGTCGTCGGCGGATGCAGCGTCACGACGCGCTCGATGAACTTGTTGAGCTGCGCGGTCGGCACCTTCTTCTTCCGGGCCGTCGCGATCCGATCGATCGTAGCGAGCAGCCGCGACGTGCGGTCGCCGGTGAGCGCCGACATGTGGATGAGCGGCACGTAGTCGAGGAACTTGAGCATGAAGCGCAGCTTGTCGTCGAACTTCTTGACCCAGTCTTCGCCGCGTCCCTTGACGAGGTCCCATTTGTTGATCGCGATGATCAGGCCGAGCCCCAGCTCCTGCGCCTCGCCCGCGATCGCCGCATCGCGGTCCGTCGCGCCTTCGACGGCGTCCAGCACGAGCACCGCCACCTGCGCGCGCATCATCGCGCGCTTGGCGATCAGCACGCTGACGTTCTCGATCGGCCCGGACGCGAAGACCTTGCCCGGCTTGCGCATGCCCGCGGTGTCCACGATCCGGAACCGCTTCTTGTGCCAGTTGAGCACCACGTCCACGGCGTCGCGCGTCGTGCCGGGCATGTCGCTCACCATGACGCGCTCTGCCTTGACGAGCCGGTTGACGAGCGACGACTTCCCCACGTTCGGGCGGCCGACGATGGCGACGGCGATTTCCTGGTCCTCGTCAGGCTCAACGACTTCGGCTTCTTCTTCCTCGCCGCTATCGCCGAGGCCTTTCGAAAACGAAAAGTCTTCCGCCGCGCCGACCGCGTCCTCCGCGTGCGCCGCCTTCTCCTCGGCGGTCAGCTTGGGAAACCTCGCGGTCACGGCATCGAGCAACTCCCCGATCCCCTCGCCATGCTCGGCCGAGACCTCGATCAGGGGCTGGAACCCGAACTTGCTGAACGTCGCGGCCTGCTGGCTGGCCTTCTTGGCGTCGGTCTTGTTGACCGCGAGCACGACGGGGTGACCGTACTTCCGGAGCTGCTGGGCGATCTCTTCGTCGCCCGTCTGGATGCCCTCGCGCCCGTCGACGACGAACACGAGGATATCGGCCGAGCGCAGGGCCTTGAGACCGTGCGCGACGACCATCGCGTGAAGCGGATCCTTGGTGGCCCCGAACAGCCCCCCGGTATCCACGAGCTGGAAGTGCCGGCCCTGCCATTCGGCGGGCTGCTGGATGACGTCCCGGGTCGTTCCCGCGATGGGCGCGACGATAGAGCGGCGGGTGCCGGTGAGGCGATTGAAGAGGGTGGACTTGCCGACGTTGGGACGGCCCACGAGAACCACGGTCGGGCCAATCGGACGTCGAGCCATTCGCTCGAGTGTACTTCACTTAGGGGATCGTTTGACAGCGTAAGTGCATGTGGTTATAGTCACTTACGGGCGGGCGACTGCCCCTAAGTTGTCATGATCAAGGTCGACATCGTCAATCAGGTCTCGGAGCTGGCTGAGATCACCAAGGTCAAGGCCGAGGTGGCGGTCGATGCTGTCTTCGACGCCATGCGTGCCGCCATGATGCGGGGCGACCGGATCGAGCTTCGGGGCTTCGGGGTCTTCCAGGTGAAGCCGCGGAAGCGCGGGATCGGCCGCAACCCCCGGACCGGCAAGGAAGTGCGCATCCCCCCGGGCCGCACGATCCGCTTCAAGCCGGGCAAAGAGCTCCAGAACATCGGGAACTAGTGGACCTCCCCGAGCAGCCGGGCGAGCCGCACTTCTATTTCGAGCCGCCCAAGAGATTCCAGCATCGCTATTGGGTCCACATCGCCTGGTTCCTGGCGACGCTGGCCAGCACGACCTGGGTAGGCCGGACCACGCCGGACTGGACGAGCGGTCTCTGGTATGCCCTGCCGATCCTGATCATCCTGACCGCCCACGAGTTCGGGCATTACATCGCCTGCCGGATCCATCAGGTCGACGCCACCCTGCCGTACTACATCCCGGCGCCGTTTCTGGCCCTCACCGGCACGCTGGGCGCGGTCATCAAGATCCGCGAGCCGTTTCCCAACAAGCGGGCGCTCTTCGATATCGGCGTCGCCGGACCGATCGCCGGGTTCGTGATGCTGATCCCGTTTCTCTGGTGGGGCGTCGCGCACTCCGAGATGGTCGTGATCGACCGCTCGGGCGGAACGCTCTGGCTGGGCGAACCGCTGCTCTTCAAGTTCTTCTCGCGGTTGTCGTTCGGCGTGCTGCCGCCCAACACCGACATCACGATTCACCCGACCGGATTCGCCGCGTGGTTCGGCATGCTGGCCACGGCGCTCAACCTCATGCCGTTCGGCCAGCTCGACGGCGGCCACATCGCCTACGCCGCCTTCGGCAAGAAGGCGCGCTACATCTCGATGGCGACGCTCGCGATCGCGCTCCTGCTCACGGTCTGGTCGTTCAGCTGGATCTCGATGGCCATCATGATGGCCGCCATGGCGTTCTTCCTGGGCTTCGGCCATCCGCATGTGATCGACGAACACGAGCCGCTCGACGCCAAACGCACGCTCGTGGCGATCCTGGCGCTCGTGATCTTCGTGATCTGCTTCACGCCCGTGCCGATCGAGGTTCTCTTCGACCGCTAGAGGACGTTCACCGGATCCACATCGACCGTGACCCGCCGCCGTATTTCCGGGCGGTCGGCCAGCGCGGCCAGGACGGCCATGCGCATCGCGGTTCGGTGCTTCCCCTTCAGAAACAGGTGGACGCGGTGTTCGTCCTTGATCTTCGCGATCGGCGCCGGCGCCGGGCCGAGGACCTTGCCGTCCGGCAGACGCGCGCGGATTCGCCGGGCCAGGTCTGCGCCGTCGCGCATCGCGGCGTCGGCCGACCGGTTCTTGATCACCAGGCTGATCATGGCGACCATCGGCGGATACAGCATCCGCTCGCGGAACTCGCGCTCCTGTTTGTAGAACGTGTCGTAGTCCTGCCCCGCCGCGGCGCGGATGCTGTAGTGATCCGGATGGATCGTCTGGATCAGCGCCTCGCCCGGCTTGTCGCCGCGGCCCGCGCGGCCGACGACCTGCGTCAGCAGCTGGAACGTGCGTTCCGACGCGCGGAAATCGGCCAGCCCGAGTCCGACGTCGGCCGACACGACACCGACCAGCGTGACCTCAGGAAAATCGTGGCCCTTCGCAATCATCTGCGTGCCGATCAGGATGTCGATCTTCCCCGCGCTGACGTCCTTGAGCACGGCCGCGATCGCGCCCTTCTTCCGGATCGTGTCGCGGTCGACGCGCGCGACGCGCGCCTCCGGAAACCGCTCGCGCAGCACATGCTCGAGCTGCTCGGTGCCGAAGCCCGACTGCTCGATGAACTCGCCGCCACAAGCCGCGCAGACTTTCGGCAGGCTCGCGGCGTAATTGCAGTAGTGACAGCGCACGCGCTTCGACGCGCGGTGATAGGTCAGGGTCACGCTGCAGTGCGGGCAGTCGGCGCTCGTGCCGCACTGACGACAGAACACGACGGTCGAGAAGCCGCGCCGGTTCAGCAGCACAACGCTCTGTTCCTTCTTCGCGAGCCGATCGGTCAGCGCCTCGATCAGCGTGCGGCTGAGAATCACATCCGCGCCGAACTCGGCGTATTCCGTGCGCATGTCGACGACCCGCACGGCGGCCATCGGGCGATCGAAGATCCGCCGCGTCAGCCGCAGCTTCTCGTACCGGCCGGTCTCGGCGTTCACCGCCGTCTCCATCGACGGCGTCGCCGTGCCAAACACGATCAGCGCGCCTTCCTTCTGGGCCCGCACGGCGGCGACATCCCGGCCGTTGTACCGCGGCGATTCGTCCTGCTTGTAGGACCCGTCGTGCTCTTCGTCCACGACGATCAGTCCCACGGACTCGAGCGGCGCGAACACCGCCGAGCGAGTGCCGACGACGATGTCAATCTGGCCGCGGCGGATGCGATGCCATTGATCGTGCCGCTCGCCCGACGCGAGGCCGCTGTGCTGAATCGCGACGCGCTCGCCGAACCTGGCGCGGAACGTCCCGGCCACGGCCGGTGTCAGCGCGATCTCCGGCACGAGCATCAGCACGCGGCGCCCGTGCGAGATCACTCGCCGCGCGAGCTGGAGATAGAGCTCCGTCTTGCCGCTGCCGGTGACGCCCTGCAGGAGCACGCCGCGAAACCGCCGCTCCTCGCTCCACGCCGCCAGCTTCGCGAACGCGTCGGTCTGTTCAGCGGTGAGCGCGCGATCCAATTCCGGCGCCTGCCCGACGGCCCACCGGTCCTCGCCCGCCGCGCCGATGAATGGATCCCGCTCGGCGATCTCTTCGGTGAGGCGCACGAGACCCGCGCGCTCGAGCGATTGCATCGTCGCGCGGGAAATGCCGAGACCGTCCAACGTCCGTAAGTCCAACGTCCCCCGTTCTCGCAAGATCTCAAGCGCGGCCTTCTGTTTTGCCCCACGCACCTCGGAACGTTGGACGTTGGACGCCGCGACATTGGACGCCACTGTAATCATCCGAAACGCATCCGACTCACCCCGCCTCGCCGCCGGCGGCAGCGTCATCGTCAAGGCCTCGCCCGGGCCCGCGGCATAGTAGTCGCCGGTCCACATGGCGACGTCGACGACCGTTGATGGCAGGAATGGCGTCGCGTCGATGATCGATGAGATCGGACGGAGTTTGGTGGCATCGGCGGGCGCGGCCGCGTCGAGCACGGCCACCACGCCGACGACCGTGCGCGTGCCGAGCGGAACGGACACGCGCGCGCCCTTCGGCGGCGGCGCGACTTCGTCGGGCACCGAGTACGTGAGCAGACCGAGCCCCGGCACCGGAACGGCGACGCCGATCAACATCCGTCTATTCTGAATCGGAAAGCAGGGCGCGGACCTTCTTCATGTCTTCCCACACGTCGCGCTTGCGGTCGGGGCTGCGGAGCAGGAACGCCGGATGAAACGTCGGCACGAGCTTGGTCTCGCCGCGGAACGCGAGCACCTGCCCGCGGATCTTCGAAATCGGCGTGTCGATCTTGAGCAGCGCGTGGGCCGCGTGCGTGCCGAGGGCGACGATGACCTTCGGCTTGATCGTGTCGATCTGCTTGAAGAGGAAGGGCTCGCAGGTCGCGACTTCATCCGGCTCGGGCGCGCGGTTGTTCGGCGGCCGGCACTTCAGGACGTTCGCGATGAAGACCTCGCTTCGCTGGAACCCCATGGCTTCGATGATCTTCGTGAGCAACTGCCCCGCGCGGCCGACGAACGGCTCGCCCTGCTCGTCTTCATCGGCGCCCGGCGCTTCGCCCACGAACATCAGGCGCGCATTCGGGTTGCCGACACCGAACACGATGTTCGTCCGCGTGCTGCACAGCTTGCAGCGTTGACAGTCGCCGATCTCCGCGCGGATTTCACTGAGCGACCCCACCTGCTCACCGGACATCCCAGGCACCGGCTCACCCGATAACCCACTCACCATCTCACCCGCTGACCCGCTCACTCGCGCCTCACGACTCGTCCACGCGCTGTCCTTCGACACCCCCGTGACCCCAAGCTCGCCGAAGTAATCGAGATGCGCCGCGACGTCGTCGCGCGTCATCGCAGCAGGTCCTCGACCTTCGCGAGAATGGCCGCGGCCACTTCCCGTTTCGGCAGAAGCGGCAGGGCCTCGGCTCCGCCGGCCGTGACGAGCACGACCTCGTTGGTTTCCACGTCGAACCCGGCGCCCGGCTTCGTGACGTCGTTGGCGACGATCAGGTCGGCGTGTTTCCTGAAGAGCTTCTCGCGGGCCTTGTCCACGGCGTCGCTCGTCTCGGCGGCAAACCCCACCAGAATGGGCTTCTTTCCGTCGCCGCGCGAGGCCCCGAGATCGGAGAGGATGTCGCGCGTGCGCGCGAGCGCAAGGTCGACGTCGCCGCCCTTGGCGATCTTCTCGGCGCGCGCGCCCTGGGCCGGCGTGTAGTCGGCGACGGCGGCGGCCATGACGATGGCGTCGGCCCAGTCGCGCCAGTTCATCACGGCGGCGTGCATCTCGGCGGCGCTGCGCACGTGTGCGATCTCTCCCATGCCCGATGGCGCCGGCACGTTCGTCGGCCCGGAGACCAGCCGGACGTCGGCGCCGCGGGCGGCCGCCGCCTCAGCGATCGCGAAGCCCATGCGACCGCTGGACCGGTTGCCGATGTAGCGCACCGGATCGATGTCTTCGTAGGTCGGTCCCGCGGTGACCAGAATCCGCCGGCCCGCCAGTGTCTTCGACGGCCGCAGCATCCGGTCGGCGGCTTCCGCGATGGCTTCGGGTTCGGCGAGGCGGCCCTTGCCGATCCAGCCGCACGCGAGGTAGCCCTCGCCCGGATCGACGAATCGCACGCCGCGCGCGGTCAGCCGCTGCATGTTCTCCTGCACGGCCGGGTGTTCCCACATGTTCACGTTCATGGCCGGCGCCATGAGCACCGGCGCTTTCGTCGCGAGGTGGAGCGAGGTCAGGAAGTCATCGGCGATGCCGTTGGCGAACTTGCCGATGATGTTGGCGGTGGCCGGCGCGACGAGCAGCAGCTCGGCGCTCGAGGCGATCGCGATGTGCTCCACGTTGGAGTTGATGCCGGGGGCGAACTGGTTGCTGATGACGGGCCGGCGCGTGATGGCTTCGAAGGTGAGCGGCCCGACGAACTTCTTCGCCGAGCGCGTCATCACCGCCTGGATCTCGTGCCCGCGCTTCTGCAGCAGGCGCGCGACCTCAACGGCTTTGTAGGCGCCGATGCCGCCGCTGACGCCGAGACAGATGAGAGACACCGCGACGAACTTACTCCGGCTTCGAACCCGGCACGTTGGTCTGCGTCACGAGGCCCAGCGCGACTTCCTGCTGCGCGCGGCGCGCGTACTTACCCGAGCCTTCCACTTTGGCGACGCAGCCGCGCTGCAGCTGCTTCGCGCGTTCGGCGGCGATGCGCGCGAACTGGAAGGCGTTCTTCGGGCGGGTCGTGCTCAGTTTGTCAGTCATGGTGTCCATTCGTCTCATTCAAACGTCTTCATGATCGGCGCGATGTCGTGGTCGCGTCGATGCCGTCGCGCGCGCTCCGCAAGGACGATCCCTGCGAGTTCGTTGACGCATCGGCC
This sequence comes from Acidobacteriota bacterium, assembly GCA_004297655.1. GTDB lineage: Bacteria > Acidobacteriota > Vicinamibacteria > Vicinamibacterales > SCN-69-37 > SCUN01. The sequence goes on from SCUN01000230.1 coordinate 11,195, forward strand.
CAGCACGTCGTTGATCACGACGTACTCGTATTCCATTACCGCGGACACTTCGTCTCGCGCCGCCGCGAGCCGCCGTTGAATCGCCGGCTCCGGATCCGCGCTGCGCTGCCGCAGCCGCCGCTCGAGCACCGCAAACGACGGCGGCATCACGAACACCCCCACCGTGGACGGCAGCTGGCTCCGCACCTGCCGCGCGCCCTGCACGTCGATCACCAGGACGAGATCCCGTCCGCTCGCGAGCCGGGCTTCGGTCTCGGCGCGTCCGGTCCCGTAGTAGTTGCCGAACACGTCGGCGTGTTCGAGGAAATCCCCGTGGAAGATCCGCTGTTCGAAGTCTTCGCGGCTGATGAAATTATAGTCGACCCCGTCCTTTTCGTTCGACCGGGGCGGCCGGGACGTGTAGGAGCGCGACAGCTCCAGTCCGGGCACGATTTTGACCAGTTCTTCGCAGACGGTGGTCTTGCCGGTCCCCGAGGGCGCCGACACGACGAACAGCAGGCCCTTACTCGACATTCTGCACTTGCTCCTTCACGCGTTCGAGTTCGGCCTTGGCCGTAACGACCAGCTCGGGCACCCGCGTGCCCTCCGCCTTGGACCCCACCGTGTTCACTTCGCGGTTCATCTCCTGCACCAGAAAGTCCAGCTTACGCCCGCACGGCTCGTCGCCGTCAACGAGCGCCGTCCAGTGCGCGAAGTGGCCGCGGAGCCGCGTCATCTCCTCGTCGATGTCGGAGCGCGCGATGAACCGCACGATCTCCTGCGACGCGGCCGCGGCGTCCGCGACCAGATCGGACGGCAGTTCGGCCAGACGGCCCCGGAGCCGCGCCTCGAGCCCGGCTTGCGCGGCGCGCGCTTCTTTCTCGATGAGATCCACGAGATGGATCAGGGCGCGCACGCGCTGATCGAGGTCGCGCTGCAGGAACCCGCCCTCGGTCCCGCGCATGATCGCGAGCGCGTCGATCGCCTCGCCCACCGTCTGCTCGACGAGCCGCAGCGCAGGCTCCGGCGCGGTCTGGGCGCTCGGGCCTTCGGTGGAAATTGTCAGCGCCTGCGGAATGCGCAGCAGGTCCGAGACCGTGAGCCCGCCGGTCACGAGCCCGTGCTCGCGCGCCTCATCGACCGCCGCGCTCACCTGCCGCAGCACATCTTCGTTGATCGTCACCGTGTAGGCCGGCGCCGCGGCGAGCTCGAGGCTGATCGAGATTTCCACGCGGCCGCGCGTGAGCCGCTGCTGGACGAGGGATCGCAGCGTCCCGTCGATCCCGCCGAGCGAGGCCGGGGCCTTGATCGCCATGTCGAGGAACCGGTGATTGACCGACTTGGCCGTCACGCCGACCTTATGCCCGGCCTCCTCGCGGCTGATCGACGCAAATCCCGTCATTGATCGGATCACGACACATCCTCGCGTTCGTCGAACATCTGGAGAGCGTAGAGCCTGGCGTAGACGCCGCCGCGGCTCACGAGCGCGTCGTGCGGGCCGACCTCGGCGACGCGGCCCTTGTCGAGCGTCACGATCAGGTCGGCGCGGCGCACGGTCGACAGCCGGTGCGCGATCACGAACGTCGTGCGGTTGGCCATGAGCGCGGTCAGCGCCTCCTGCACCAGCGCTTCCGCCTCGGCGTCGAGCGAGCTCGTCGCTTCGTCGAGCACGAGCAGGGGGCTGTTCCTGAGAATGGCGCGCGCGATGGCCAGGCGTTGACGCTGCCCGCCCGACAATCGCTGCCCCCGCTCGCCGATCGTGGTCTCGTAGCCCGCCGGCATCGCCGCGACGAACTCGTGCGCGTGCGCGGCGCGCGCCGCCGCCTCGATCGCCTCGCGCGTCGCGTCGGGCCGCCCGTACGCGATGTTGGCCGCGACCGTATCGTCGAACAGCACGATCTCCTGGGTCACGAGCGCGATCTGGTCGCGGAGCGACTTGAGCGTGACGTCGCGAATGTCGACGCCGTCGATCAGCACGGCGCCTTCCGTCGGGTCGTAGAACCGCGGTATCAGATTCGCCAGCGTCGTCTTGCCGGCGCCGCTCAGACCGACGAGCGCCACGACCTGGCCCTTCGCCGCCTTGAACGAGGCGTGACGGACGACGAACTTCTTCGGGTCATCGGCGTACGCAAAGCCAACGTCACGGAACTCGACGTCCCGCGCGAGCCCCGTCAGCGCCGGCGCGCCCGGGCGGTCGGGCACCTCGGTGTTCGTGTCGAGCATCTCGAACACGCGCGTCGACGCGGCCAGCGCCTGCTGGATGCTGGCGTTCGCGCCGCTCAACCGTTTGATCGGCTGATACATGAGCAACGCGGCCGACAGGAACGACATGAAGTCACCCTGCGAAATCCGTTGGGCCGCGATTTCCTGGCTGCCAAACCACAACACGCCGATCGCCGCGATGCCGCCGATGAACTCCATGACCGGCGGCAACGCCGAGATCGCGCGCGTGACGCGCATGTAGGTGCGATAGAGCGACGATGCGGCGTCGGCAAACCGACGCGCTTCCCGCGTTTCGGCGCCGAAGGCCTTCACCACGCGGTGGCCCGCGTAGGCCTCGGCCGCGATGTGCGTGACGTGCGCCAGCTCTTCCTGGCTGCGCTTCGACTGCCCGCGCACGCGGCGGCCGAGTTGGGCGAGCGGATAGACGATCAGCGGCGCGGTGGTGGCGCAGACGACCGCCAGTTTCCAGTCGATGAAGAAGAGATACCCGATGTAGCCGACGAGCGTCACCGACTCGCGCATCAGATCGCCAATCGTCTCCGACACCGCGCGTTGAATCTGGCCGATGTCGTTCGTCAGCCGCGAGAGCAACTCGCCCACCGTCTGCTTCGAGAAGAAGCCCGCTGACTGCCGGAGCGTGTGGGCGAACAGACGCTCGCGCAAATCGCGAACCACGCGTTGGCCGACATCCGTCATCAGGAATCCGGCGGCGTAGCTGCCAATGCCCTTGACGGCCGACAACCCGAGAATGGCAACGCTGACCGTGAGGATGCCGCCGCCGTGCTTCAGCACCTCGTCCACGATGTATTTGATGACGTACAACAGGCCGCCCTGCGACGCGCCGTACAGGAGGCTGGCGATCGACGCGAGGATGATGCGGCCGCGATAGGCCTTCGCCAGATCGAGCAGCCGCAGGAAGTCGATCACGCCTGCCCCTTCGGGGCGCCGGCGTAGCCGTGCGGATTCGCCTGATGCCAGGTCCAGGCGGTCGACACGATCTGGTCGATCGCATGGTATTTCGGCCGCCACCCGAGCACGCTCTTCGCGCGCTCGCTCGACGCGACCAGCGCGGCGGGATCGCCGCTTCGTCGCGGCCCCATCGTGTACGCCACGTGCTTCTTCGTCACGCGCTCGACGGCGGCGATCAGCTCCTTCACCGACGCGCCCCGGCCATTCCCGAGATTGAAGGCATCGGACGCGCCGCCCTGCGCCAGCCATTTCAGCGCGAGGAGGTGCGCGTCGGCCAGGTCCGTGACGTGAATGAAGTCACGCAGACACGTGCCGTCCGGGGTGGGATAGTCGTTGCCGAAGACCACGAGGCGCTCGCCGCCGTGAATCGTGGCGGCCAGCGCCCGCGGAATCAAGTGCTCTTCCGGCGAGTGGTCCTCGCCGATCCACCCGTCCGGATCCGCGCCCGCCGCGTTGAAATACCGCAGGACGACCGACTTGATGCCGTGCGCGCGATCGAGGAACGGCAGCGCCCGCTCGACCGCCAGCTTCGTCGCGCCGTACGGATTGATCGGCCGCTGCGGATGCCCTTCGTCGATCGGATTCGCCTCGGGCTCGCCGAACGTCGCCGCCGTCGAGGAGAACACAAACGCCTTCACGCCGCACTCGGCCATCGCCGCGAGCACCTCCAGCGTGCCCGAGACGTTGGTCGCGTAGTAGTCGAACGGCGCGCGCATCGACTCGCCCACGCTCAACCGCGCCGCGAAGTGCATCACGGCCGTGACATCGAACCGCTTGATTGTGTCCGCGACGCGCGCGCGATCCGAGATCTTCCCTTCGACGAGCGTGATGACGCGCCCCGGAATGCCCTTGGCGATCCGCTGGACCGCTTCGCGATGCCCGGCCGAGAGGTCGTCGTAGGCAACGACATCGTAGCCGGCCAGCGCGAGCGCTTTGACCGCGTGGCTGCCGATGTAACCGGCGCCGCCGGTGACCAGAATGGTGCTCAAGGTCGGCCGATCGACCCGTACGTGAAGCCGGCCGAGCGAACCGTCGCCGGCTGGTAGATGTTCCGGCCGTCGAGAATGATCGGCTGGCGCATCAGCGACTTCATCTTCGCCAGATCCGGCTCGCGGAACTCGTTCCACTCGGTCACGATGAGCAGCGCGTCAGCGCCCTTGAGCGCGGCGTAGGCGTGCTTCGCATAGGTGATCTTCGTGCCGAAGATGCCCTTCGCCACTTTCATCGCTTCCGGGTCGTAGGCCTGGACCGTCGCGCCGCGCGCGAGCAGGCCTTTGATGATCGGCACCGCCGGCGCTTCGCGCATGTCATCAGTGCGCGGCTTGAACGCGAGCCCCCACACCGCAATGGTCTTCTTCTTGAGCGACTTGCCCAGGACCTTGTCGAGCTTGGCCAGCAGCCGCGACTTCTGCGCCTGGTTCACTTCTTCGACGGCGTTCAGGATGCGGAACTTGTATTTCTTGTCCGCCGAGAACTTCGCCATCGCCTGGACGTCCTTGGGGAAGCAACTCCCGCCGTAGCCAATCCCGGAGAACAGAAACGCCTGTCCGATCCGGCGATCCGTGCCGATGGCGCGGCGCACCTGATCCACATCCGCGCCGTAGAGCTCGCAGACGTTCGCGATCTCGTTCATGAACGAAATGCGCGTCGCGAGCATCGCGTTCGCCGCGTACTTGCACATCTCGGCGCTGGCGCAGTCCATCACCATCACCGGCGCGCCCGACAGCGTGAAGGGCCGATACAGTTCGAGCATGATGTCGGCCGCGCGTTGGTCGTCGGCGCCGATGACGACGCGATCCGGCTTCAGGAAGTCATCGACCGCCGCGCCCTGCTTCAGAAACTCCGGGTTGCTCACGACGCTGAACGGATGCGTCGTCTCGCGCCGGATCGCCTGACGCACGAGCTCCGCCGTGCCGACCGGCACCGTGCTCTTGTCGACGACGACGGTGTAGCCGCGCATGGCGCGGGCGATCTCGCGCGCGGCCGCCAGCACGTGCTGAAGATCGGCGGAGCCGTCCTCGCCCATCGGCGTGCCGACGGCGATGAACACCACTTCGGCCTTGTGCACCGCCGAGGCCAGGTCCGTGGTGAACGACAGACGGCCTTCCGCGACGTTCCGTTTGACCACTTCTTCCAGACCGGGCTCGTAGATCGGCATCTTCCCGCGCCTGAGACCGGCGACCTTCGACGCCAGCTTGTCGATGCACGTGACGTCGTTGCCGGTTTCGGCGAAACACGCGCCGACCACCAGACCGACGTACCCTGTGCCCACGACCGCGATTTTCATAGGTATCATTCTCTCCGACCGTGCGGACACTTGTCGACTATCGGCCCGCCCTCAGGACGCGCACCGGAGTCGGCGAGTACGTCCACGAACTCGCCCGCGCGCTGGTGGCGACGGGCGACACCGCCCGCGATCCCCTCTTTCTCTTCTCCTCGTCGCGCGCCGACCGCCTCGCGCCCGATGTCGTGCCCGGCGCCACCGTCATCGATCGCCGATGGCCCGTGCGGCTGCTGAACTACGCGTGGCACCGATGGGAGTGGCCGCCGATTGAATCGCTCGCCGGCGTGTCGATCGACGTCGCGCAGTCGCTGCACCCGCTGCTCATGCCGGCGCGGCAGGCCGCCCAGGTGGTGACGATCCACGACCTCGACTTCCTCGACCACCCGGAACGGACGTCTGGCGAGATCCGCCGCGACTACGGACGGCTCGCGCGCGCACACGCGGCGCGCGCCGATCGCGTCATCACCGTGTCGGAG
>SCUN01000231.1 GCA_004297655.1 Acidobacteriota bacterium
GAAATCGGGCGAACGCATCTGGACCGAGAACTCGCACAAGTACACACCGGCGGACGTTGATCGCATGCTCGCGCGATCCGGATTCTCGGTGCGGCAGCGGTGGGTCGACCCTCGCGCCGGGTTCGCGCTGACGCTGGCGACGACCGAAGGCTGCGCTATTTCCTGACGGCCCGGATTTGGGCCACCGCGCGCGCGGCGACGTCGCGCGGACTCTCGTGATCGATGTCCACGGCCCGATTCATGGCCCGCATGGCGTCGGCCGAAATCGCGCCCGCGAGCGCCGCGAGCGCGCGGCCGATCTCAGGATGTCGTGACGCCGTGTCGCTGCGCACGAGCGGCACCGCATCGTACGGCGGGAAATATTCCAGCGAGTCCTCCAGCATTGTCAGATCGAGCGCGCTGATGAGCGCGCTCGTCGCATCGCCGGCGATGACGTCCACCTGGCCGTCGGCCAGGGCCTTGTAGATGAGCGACAGCTCCATCGCGCGCGGCGCCGCCGCAAAGGCCAGCCCGTACGTCTTCGTGAGGCCCGGAAAGCCGTCTTCGCGCTGGAGGAACTCGTGGCCGAATCCGGGGCGGAAGCGGCCGGCGACCGTGGCCAGATCCGCGATCGTGCGGAGGCCGAGCGATTTCGCGTCGGCCGCCCGCACGAGGATCGCGAACGTATTGTTGAAACCGAGCGGATCGCCGACGGTGATGCCGCGCGGCCCGTAGCCGGCCCGTGTCTTCGCGAGCGCATCGGCCGACCCATGCGGCGTGTCGCCGTGGAGCACGGCGGTCACGGCCGTGCCGGTGTACTCGACGTAGACGTCGATGCCGCCGGCGCCCAGCGCCTGGTCGCAGATGAACGTGCCGCCGAGATTCAGTTTTCGCGAGACCGGCAGACCCTCCGCTTCGATCATCTGACTCACGAGTTCGCCGAGCACGATCTGCTCGGTGAAGTTCTTGGATCCGACGACGATGGGCGCCGGGCCGGACCGCGACGCCGGCCACGCCACGGCCGCGGCCGTCAGCAGCACGGCGCCGGCCGCGATCCACAGCGGCCGCCAGCCGCGCCGCCCGCGCTTCAGCGCGGACTCGAGCCACGCGAGCAGCCCGTCGAGCGAAACGGCCATCACCGCCGCCGGGATGGCGCCCGCGAGAATCGTCGTGGAGTCCACCATCGCGAGCCCGCGGTAGATGTACTCGCCGAGGCCGCCCGCGCCGATCGCGGCGGCGATCGCGCCGGTGCCGACGCCGATGACCGTCGCAACGCGCACGCCGCCGACAATGGAGGGCAGGGCCAGCGGCAGTTCGACCATGAAGAGCAGCTGGCGTCGAGACATCCCGAGCGCCGTGCCGGCGTAGATCACCGCCGGGTCGACGCCTTTGATTCCGCTGACCGTCGTGCGCACGATCGGCAGCAGCGCGTATAGCGTGAGCGTGATGAGCGCCGTTCGCGGGCCGATGCCGCCGACAAACGGGAGGGGCAGGAGAAACCCGAGGAGCGCCAGGCTGGGAATCGTCTGGGCGATGTTGGCGACGAAGAGCAGCCAGCGCCCGGCCGTCGGGCGCCGGGAGGCCACGACACCGGCCGGCACACCGATCCAGATGGCGATCGACGTCGACACCAGAACCAGCATCAGATGCTGGCGAACGAGACCGCCCAACTCGCCGGCGTGCGCGGCCCAGAACGACAGCAGCGCGCTCACAGGAACTTCCTCACGCGCGGATCGTCCGACGCGCGAATCGCCGCCGGCGGGCCGCAGGCGATCAGCGATCCGCCATGGAGCACGCCCACCGTCGTGCCCAGCGCGAACGCCTCCGCCATGTCGTGCGTGACGATGACGACCGTCTTCCGAAGAGTGGCTTGAATCTCCGCGAACTCGCGCCGGAGATCGGCGCGGGTCGCCGGGTCGAGCGCGCCGAACGGCTCGTCCATCAAGAGAAAGGGCGGATCGGCGGCGAGCGCGCGCGCCACGCCGACGCGCTGGCGCTGGCCGCCCGACAGCTCATCGGGCGCCCGTTCGGCGAACTCGTCAAACGGCAGACCCACGAGCGCCATCAGCTCGCGAACCCGCGTCCCCGTCCGCTCCCTGGGCCAGCCTTCGAGGGTCGGGACGAGCCCGACGTTGGCGGCCACCGACAGGTGGGGAAACAGGCCCACGTCCTGTATGACGTAACCGATCTGCCGCCTCAACCGTAATTCCGGCCAGTCGCGGGTGTCGCGGCCCTCGACGAGCACGCGCCCGGCGGTGGGGACCAGCATGCGGTTGATGAGCTTGAGGATCGTGCTCTTTCCGGCGCCGCTCGGTCCCACCAGCGCCAGAATGGTGCCTGGCGCCACATCAACCGTCACCTCGTCGAGCACGCGGGCCCGGCCGGGGTAGCCGAAGCTCACGCGCTCCACGCGAATCGCGCCGCCGCCAGTCATTGACGTTGAGAGGATATATGCCTGCACCGGATGTTCGAAAAGAATCGCCCTACGCCGAGCTGACGAAAGAAGAGTACCGGAAGCGTTTCTATGCGCGCTTCTACGATCCGGCATTCGACGAGGTCGCGGGCGAACTCGAGAAGGTCTTCGAGAAGGCGTGGGACGGCTACCACGTGTATCGCAAGTCGCCGCGGCGCGAGCCGGCCGGTCCGGGGTTTGCGGAGCCGGCGTACGAAGTGCCGAGCGAGTGGCTGCGCACGCGCGCGGCGATTCATGCCGCGGAGATGCGGCAGAAGGACCCCGCGTCGAAATCGAGGATTCTCATCGTGAACGGCTCGACGAGGAGCGAGCACACGTGTCCGGGAGAAATCTCCAAGACGCGCCGGCTGGCCCACGCGGCCCAGGCCGCGATCGAGGCGATCCCGAACTTCGAGGTCGACTTTCTTGACATCTCGACGCTCGCCGACGAGCCGCTCAAGGAGATCTACCCGTGCAAGGCCTGCGTGTCCACGGCGCAGCCGCTCTGCCACTGGCCGTGTTCGTGCTATCCCAATCACGCGCTCGGCCAGTCGAGCGACTGGATGGCGGAGATCTATCCGCGCTGGAGCGCCGCGCACGGCGTGATGATCCTGTGCCCGGTCCACTGGTATCAGGCGCCCGCGAGCCTGAAGCTGATGATCGACCGGCTGGTCTGTGCCGACGGCGGCAACCCGGACTTTACGAGCACGCACGGCAAGGATCCTGCGCGGGCCAAGCAGATCGAACTCGACGGCTGGGACTATCCGAAGCACCTGGCCGGCCGGGCGTTCTCGGTCGTCACGCACGGCGATGCGGCGGGGCCTGAGAATCTCCGCCGCATGCTGACCGATTGGCTCACCGACATCGGCATGATCTCAGCCGGTCCGTCGGCGACGCTCGATACGTGGATTGGGTGGTACGAGCCCTACGCCACGAGCCACGCGGCGCTCGACGAGGACAAGGATCTGTTCATCGAAGTGGCCCAGGCCGCCGAGACGCTGGCGAATCTCGTGACGCAGATTCGGACGGGGAAGTATCAGGCGCCCGACGCGGGTCTCAAAGCGCCGCGAGAGAAGTAGCTGTCTGGGATAGACTCCGGCCGTTCTGGAGGAGTCTATGGTCCGACATCGAATCTGGCTCGCAGGCGTATCACTGTTCGTCCTTGCGCTGTTACCTGCGGCGCCGACGGGATTTGCCGCCGGCACGGGCACGCGTCTTCTGCGCTCGCCGTCGATCAGCAAGGACGCGATTGCGTTCGACTACGCCAACAACATCTGGGCCGTCGATCGCGCGGGCGGCGTGGCGCGTCGGCTCACGAGCTTCCAGGGCGAGACCTCCAATCCGAAGTTCTCGCCCGACGGGCAGTGGATCGCCTTCAGCGGCAATTACGGCGGCAACGCCGATGTCTATGTGATTCCGGCCGCGGGCGGCGAGCCGCGTCGGCTGACGTGGCATCCCGGCGGCGACACGGTGCAGGGCTGGACGCCGGACGGCAAGGCCGTGATGTTTACGTCGACGCGCGCCACGTGGGCGCCGAGCGGCGCCGCGCGCTTCTGGACCGTGCCCGTCGCCGGCGGCGTCGAGGAGCCGATGGCGCTGCCGCGCGGATTCCAGGGAAAGATCTCCGCCGACGGCTCGCACATTGCCTACCGCATGAACTCGTCGTGGGACGAAGAGCGGCGGAATTATCGGGGCGGGCAGAATCGACCGATCTGGATCGTCGACCTGAAGACGTACGACCTCGTGTCGCCGCCGTGGACCGATTCGAAGGATGTGGATCCGGTGTGGGTCGGCGACACGGTGTATTTCATCTCGGATCGCGACGGCGTCGCGAACGTGTGGGGCTACGAATACAAGTCGAAGCGTCTGCGTCAGCTGACGAAGTTCACCGACTTCGACGTGAAGTCGCTCGACGCGGGCGCGGGCGTGCTGGCGTTCGAACAGGCCGGCTACGTGCACGAGCTGGATCCCTCGTCGGGGCGCGAACACGTGGTGACCATCACCGCGACCGGCGACTTTCCGTGGATGATGCCGAAGTGGGACAACGTCGCGAGCATGATGACGAACATGGCGATCTCGCCGAGCGGCAAACGCGCGGTGATCGAGGCGCGCGGCGAGATCTTCACGGTGCCGGTCGAGAAGGGCGACGTGCGGAATCTCACGCACTCCGCCGGCGCGGCCGACCGCGATCCGGCCTGGTCGCCCGACGGGCAGTGGGTGTCGTATTTCTCGGACAAGAGCGGCGAATACAAGCTGGTGATCGAGGGACAGGATGGCCTCGCACCGCCGCGCGAGATCGCGCTGCCGAATCCGACGCACTACTACACGCCGTCCTGGTCGCCTGACTCGAAGAAGATCGTCTACACCGATACGAACCTCAATGTCTGGGTGCTCGACGTGGCGACCGGCACGCCGAAGAAGGTGGGCCGCGATCCGTGGATGGTGCCGACGCGCACGGTCAATCCGGTGTGGAGCCCGGATTCCAAGTGGGTCGCCTACGCCGCGCATCTCAGCTCGCTCTATCACGCGATCTACGTCGCCAACGTCGAAACGGGCGAGTCGAAGCAGGTGAGCGACGGTCTCTCTGACGCCGTCTGGCCGGCGTGGGATGCGAGCGGAAAGTACCTGTGGTTCCTCGCGTCCACCGATCTCGGCCTGAAGTCACAGTGGCTCGACATGACGTCGTACGGCGTCGTCGAGAACTTCGGGTTGTACTTCGCGGTGCTCAAGAAAGGCGAGCTGACGCCACTCCTTCCCGAGTCTGACGAGGAAAATGCGCTGGTGGCAGCGGGTGCCGCCGGTGCGGCGGGTGCCGAGGGTGCGCCGGGTGCTGGTGCGGGGCGAGGCGGGCGCGCGGCGGCGCCGCCGGTCACCGTAACGATCGACTTCGACGGCATTCAGCGTCGCGTGATCTCCGTGCCGGGGATCGCCGTGGGCGAGTACTCGCAGCTCCGATCCGGCGTCGCCGGATCCGTGTACTACCTGGCGGCTGGCGGCGGGTCCAGCACGCTGCGCCGGTACCGGCTGTCCGAACGCCGGGCCACGGACTTCATCAGCGGCGTGAGCGACTACGACATCAGCGCCGATGGCCACAAACTGCTCTATCGCGGCGCGGGCGCCGGCGGCCGCGGGCGCGGCGCGGGCGCCGGCGCCGACACGGGCCCCTCGCTCTTCGTCGTCGACGCTGATCGCACGCCGCCGGCGGCCGGCGCCGGGCGCATCAACGCGACCCTGCAGATGCATCTCGAACCGAAGCTCGAGTTCGAGCAGATCTTCAAGGAAGCGTGGCGCAACCAGCGCGACTACCTCTACGTGCCGAACGCGCACGGATCCGACTGGTTCCGGATGAAGGAGATGTACGGCGATCTGCTGCAGTACGTGAACCACCGCGCCGACCTCAACTACCTGATCGACAACATGGGCGCCGAGATCGCGATCGGCCATTCGTACGTGCGCGGCGGCGACATGCCGGACGTGCCGGCCTCGAGCGGCGGGCTGCTCGGTGCGGACTTCGCGATCGAGAATGGCCGCTACAAGATCACGCGGATCTACGACAACGAGAGCTGGAATCCCGAGCTGCGCGCGCCGCTCGATCAGCCGGGCGTCGACGTCAACGTCGGCGACTACATCGTGGCGATCAACGGCGTCGAACTGCGCGCGCCCGACAACATCTTCCGTCTGCTCGACGGAACGTCCGGCAAGCAGACCGTGCTGATGGTCAACGCGCGCCCGCAGATGGACGGCGCCCGCCGCGCGGTCGTCGTGCCGCTCGGCAACGAGCAGGGCCTGCGCACGCGCGCGTGGGTCGAGGAGAACCGCCGTAAGGTCGAGAAGCTGTCGAACGGCCAACTCGCCTACGTCTATCTGCCGAACACCGGCCAGCCGGGCTACACGAGCTTCAACCGCTACTACTTCGCCCAGCAGGAGAAGAAGGGCGCGGTCATCGACGAGCGGTACAACGGCGGCGGATCGGCGGCCGACTACATCATCGACGTGCTGCAGCGCGACTTCGACGGCTACTTCAACAACGTCGCGGGCGATCGCGTGCCGTTCACGAGCCCGTCGGCCGGCATCTGGGGACCGAAGGTCATGATCATCAACGAGATGGCCGGATCGGGCGGCGACCTGATGCCGTACATGTTCCGACTCCGGAAGATCGGCACGCTCGTCGGGAAGCGCACGTGGGGCGGGCTCGTGCACACCGCCGACACGCCGCCGTTCATCGACGGCGGCTCGGCGATCGCGCCGCGCGGCGGGTTCTTCGACCGCGAAGGGAAGTGGGCGGTGGAGAACGAGGGCGTCGCGCCGGACATCGACGTGGAGAACTGGCCGAAGGACGTGATCGCCGGCCGCGACCCGCAGCTCGAAAAGGCGGTCGAGGAAGCGATGAAGCAGCTCGCCGCGAAGCCGGTGCAGCGATTGATGAAGGAACCGCCGCCGCCCACGACCGGCAAACGCACCGGTCGCGGAGGCGGAGGGGATTAAAGCGTCTGGCGCGCGAGCGCCCCGGCCATGACGATGCCGGCGATGAAGGCCAGGACCATCAGGCCGATGGCGATGAGCGTCATGACGCCGAAGAACTTCCAGAAGGAGCGCTGGCTGTCGAGCGCCTCTTCCAACTCGCTCTGCGTCCCGCTCTGGACGTACGTGCGCGCCTTGTTCGCAAAGCGCAGGAGGTAGTTGGCCGGCAGGAAGTACAGCGCGCCGATGACGGGATAGAGAAACGCGGCCGCGATCATCTCCGGCCGTCCGGCCGCGGCGAGGCCGAGCCCGCCGACGACGCCGGCGAGGATCATCAGGATCGAACCGCACATCCAGATGATCGCGATGAGCCGAGCCCATCCCTGGGTGCGCTTGAGAATGTCACGAAGGCGAGACGACGGGTCCTGCGTTACGACGTCAGGTGCGAGCGGCATGGGAACCCTCCGGGGTGATGTCCGGGCCGGATGGTAGCACTCTTACACGTCAGTTCTTCCCGTACTTTGCCTGGAAGTCCTCGAACGGGCCCTTGTGGTCGATGATCTCGCCGTCCTGGAAGCTCCAGACGCGCGTGCCGACCTCGTCCATGACGTCTTCGTCGTGGGTGACGATCAGCACCGTGCCCTCGAACTTCTGCAGGGCGATATTGAGCGCGTTGATCGACTCGAGGTCGAGGTGGTTGGTCGGCTCGTCGAGCACGAGCAGGTTCGGCTTCTGCAGCATGATCCGGCAGAAGAGGAGCCGCGCCGTCTCGCCGCCCGACAACGCCGCCGTGGGCTTGAGGCTCTCTTCGCCGCTGAAGAGCATCTGGCCGAGCAGGCCGTAGATGTCCTGCTTGTGCGCGTCCGGATCCCATTGGTGGAGCCAGTCCACCGCGGTCATGCCTTTCTTGATGAGACCCGTGGCGTCCTGCGGGAAATAACCGATCGACACTTCGTGGCCCCAGCGGATCGAGCCCGCGTCGATCGCATCGGGCGCCGGCGCGAGGCCCGGCGCTTCCGACAGCAGCGCGCGCAAAAGCGTCGTCTTGCCGACGCCGTTGCGGCCCGTCAGCACGATCTTCTCGCCGCGCGCGACGACGCCGGAGAAGCCGTCCACGAACGATGCGCCGCCGTAGGCCTTCGTCACGTTCTCGAATTCGAACGCGATCTTCCCGGACGGCCGGTTCATGTTGAAGCGGATGTACGGCCGCTGAATGTTCGATCGCGCCAGCTCCGTCGTCTGCAGCCGTTCCACTTCCTTCTTGCGCGACATCACCTGGCTGGCGCGCGTGCCGGCCGAGAACCGCGCGATGAAGTCCTGGAGCTGCTCGATCTTCTTCTCGCGCTGCTCGTTCTGCGCCTCGACCCGCGCGCGGATCTGGGTCTTCGCGAGCACCATCTCGTCGTACCCGCCGACGTAGGTGATGATCGTCTGGTAGTCGATGTCGGCCGAGTGCGTGCAGACCGCGTTCAGAAAATGGCGGTCGTGCGAGATCACGATCAGCGTGCCCTGGTAGCGCACGAGAAAGTCGCGCAGCCAGTGGATCGACTCGAGGTCGAGGTGGTTCGTCGGCTCGTCGAGGAGCAAGCCTTCGGGATTGCCGAAGAGCGCTTGCGCGAGGAGCACGCGGACCTTCTGGCCGCCTTGCAGTTCCGACATCTGGCGGTGGTGTAGTTCGTTGGGAATGTCGAGGCCCTGCAGCAGAATCGCCGCGTTCGCTTCCGCCTCGTAGCCGTCTTCTTCGCCGACGATGCCCTCGAGTTCGCCGAGGCGCATGCCCTCGGCGTCGGTCATGTCCGCGCCTTTCTCGTAGAGCTTCTCGCGCTCCTGCAACGTCTTCCACAGGCGGTGATTGCCCATGATGACCGTGTCGATGACGCGGAATTCGTCGAAGGCGAACTGGTCCTGGCGCAGGACGCCGAGCTTGTCCGGCCGGACGACCGTGCCTTTCTGCGGTGTCGATTCGCCGGAGAGCAGTTTCATGAACGTCGACTTGCCCGCGCCGTTCGGCCCGGTCAGGCCATAGCGCCGTCCCGGCGAGAACGTCGTCGTGACGTCCTCGAAGAGGATCTTGCCGCCGAAGCGCATGGAGACGTTCTGAACGCTAATCACAACCTTTCATTGTATCAGTCCGACTTCAGGGTTTCGCGCGGATCGGCCCTCAGGGCGCGGCGGATCGGGCCGACATGCGCGATCACGGCCACCGCCGAGAGGGCGCACAGCGCGCCGAGCAGGGTCAGCGGATCGAACGGGCGGACCTCGAAGAGCTGGCTCTTGATCAGCTGGCCGGCGAACGCGGCGCCCGTTACGCCGAGGACGGCCCCGGCCGCGAAGACTCTGAAGCCCTCGCGCGCCACGAGCGCGGTGACGCTGGCGCGGTCGGCGCCGAGCGCCACGCGAATGCCCAGCTCGCGGCGCCGCGCCCCGACCGATTGGGAGACGACGCCGTAGAGGCCGACGCCTGCGAGCACGAGCGTCACGCCGCCAAGACCGGCGAGCAGCAGCATCAGAAACGACCGCGTGGCGATCGACGTCGACACGAGCGCGTCGAACGGCTGCACGTCGTAGACGGCCACGTCGGTGGCCAACGCGGCGACTTCCTGGCGGATCGCCGGCCCGATCGTGCCGGGCTGCGAGGCGCGAATGAGCAGGATCAGAAAGGAATCGGTGAACTGCTCCTGCGTCGTGTAGAACTGCGGATTCGGCGGCTGCGCCAAGGCGTAGTGACGGACATCGCCGACGACGCCGACGATGAGAGCCGGGCGCGGCCGGGCGGCGGAGCCGAATCGCACGCGTTTGCCGATCGGCGACTCGCCGGGCCAGACCTGACGCGCGAACGTCTCGTTGATCACGATGACCATCTCGGCGCCAAACCGGTCGTCGTCGTTCAGGAGGCGGCCGGCCTTCAGCGGAATGCCCATGAGCCGGAAGTAGTCCGGCGTCACGCTGTAGCGTTCCGCGGACGGTTCTTCGGCTTCGCTGGACGACGGACGATCCGTGAGGTGGGCGGTCCATCGGTCGTAGTTGCCGCCGAGCGGCACCTGACCGGCGAGCGCCGCGATCTCGACGCCCGGCACCGCGCGCATCCGTGCGACCAGATCGCGCTGGAACGCGCGCACCGGGTCGTCCTCCGCCCAGCGTTGTCCGATGAGCGAGAGGCCGGCGGTCATGACGCCGTGGCTGCGGAACCCCGGGTCGACCGCGAGCAGCCGGTCGACGGTGCGGTACATCAGGCCGGCGCCCGCGGTGACGAGCAGCGCGGCGGCGATCTCCGCCGCCATCATCCACCGGCGCGCGCGCAGCGCGCCGCGCGACGAGGTCTGCTTCGACTCGCGGAGGGTGGATTCGAGCGACGCGCCGGTCGAGATGAACGCGGGCACGACGGCGGCGATCAGCACGGCGACGAGCGCGATCGCGCCGGCCAACGCGAAGAGCCACGGATCGGCGGCGGCGCCGTCGAGCCGCGGGATGCGCACGGGTGCGTTGGCGGCGAGCGCCGCGAGGCCCGCGCGAGCGATCAGCACGCCGGCGAGCGCCGCGATGCCGCCGAGTACCAGCGCTTCGATCACGAGTTGGCGAACGAGCCGGCTCCGGCTGGCGCCGAGCGCGGCGCGCAGGGCCATCTCCGGCG
>SCUN01000232.1 GCA_004297655.1 Acidobacteriota bacterium
TATTGGGCCGCGTAGGGTCCGTGAACCGATCGGACGACCGGCAGTTCTTTCGTGTCGTCGAGCACGATCACCCAATAGCGATCGCCGCCCGGCTCCACGCGGATCACGACGTGGCCGTGGTCCGACGCGACCTGGCTTGCCCGCGCGCCGATCGTGGCCTTGGTGGGTTCGCGCAGCGCGACGACGAAGATGTCGCGCGGGTCAGGGTAGACCTTCGTGGCCAGCATCCGCTTGAGCACATCCGGCGACGGATGCGTTGGCGACCATGCCGGCACGATCATGACCCGTGGCTTGAGCGTCGAGAGAAACGTCGGATTCGCCGATTCGATCGAGCCGTGATGGTTGATCACGAGCGCATCGGTCGGGCCGATCACCCGGGCGACCGCGCTCTCGAGGTCGTGCCACGCCGGACCGCCGGGGTTCGGGTAGCCGGGCATGTCGCCGCCGGTGAAGTAGTCGAACTTCCCGTACGACATGCGGAGCGTGACGCTGCACATGTTCTCCGTCGGCCGATCGTCGGCCGCCACCGACGCCAGCGGCGGAAACCGCGTGGCCGAACGGTTGCCCGCGCCCGTCCAGATCTGATCGTTGACCGAGATCACGCGAACCGAGAAGCCGGGAGTCGACGACGTGACTTGATCCGCGCTGCCGGCGCGCGCGGTCTCGCGTCGTGTGCCGCGGCTCTTCATGGCCTCGGCGAACGCGCGGTACCCCGCGTAGACCTGGTCGGTCGCCGGCGGCGTGGCATAAGCGTCGCCCCGATCGATCAGCGCGCGGACTGGAATGGCGGCGCCGACGTGCGCGATCGCGCCCATGTGATCGACGTGGAAATGTGAGATCACGGCGAAGTCGATGACGGGGTCGCGGCCCGCCATCGCGCGCGTGATGTAGCGCACGATCCACTCGCCGGGCGTTTGCGTGTCGTTCGGCATTTCATCGGCGTATTTGATGGCGCCGGCTTCGCCGGCGTCGAAGAGCAGGGTCTTGCCGTCGGGCAGAATCGAGAAGGCGGCGTTGCCGCGCCCGGTGCTGATCTGGTGGATCTCCAGAGTG
The DNA here is from genome assembly GCA_004297655.1 of Acidobacteriota bacterium. GTDB lineage: Bacteria > Acidobacteriota > Vicinamibacteria > Vicinamibacterales > SCN-69-37 > SCUN01. The sequence goes on from SCUN01000232.1 coordinate 1,054, forward strand.
CCCGGCGTCCACGGGCCGAGCGGTTGGCCGACAACCGCCGGGGATTGCGCCGAGACGCCGGCGATCAAGGCCAGGGCCATCACCATGGAGGGCCATGAAGGGCCCTGGAGACGCTTCCTCAAACTCATCGTCGTGATGATACGGCAGTGTTGAGAAACGCCTCGTCGATCTCATCGAGCGAATCGACGATGAAGTCGGCGGAGAGCAGATGGCGCGGGTAGGTGTTGGTGACGGCGACGGTCACGCAGCCGGCCGTGCGCGCCGAGTCGAGTCCCCATTGGGAGTCTTCGATCGCCACCGCGCCGCCGGCCGACAGACCCAGCCGCCGCGCGGCTTCGACGAACGGATCCGGCGCCGGCTTGCCGCTGATGTAGTCGGCGGCGCCGACGATCGCGCCGAAGTGGGAAGTGAGATCGGCCGCGTCGAGGATCGCTTCGATCTCGTGGGCGAACGCGCCCGACGCGATCGCGAGCGGCACGTCCATGGCGGCGAGGCGGCGAATGCACCGCGCGGCCGACGGATACACGACGGACTCGCCCCGGCTCAGGGCTTCGAACTCGCGGCCCTTGTCGGCAATCAATGTGTCGATCTCACTGGCCGTCCACGACAGCGAACGATCGCCGGCGAGCGTTGCGAACAGGTCGCGATCGTTGTAGCCGAGGTACCGGCGCTCGTATTCATGCGTCGAGAGGACGACGCGTCGCGTCGCCAGCGCGCGCTGCGTGGCGACGAGATGGAGCGGCTCCGTGTTGGCGATCACGCCATCGAAATCGAAGAGCACCGCCCGCCGGCTCACTCGGCCTCCAGCGTCATCACGCCAGTGTAAATGGCCATGCCGACGACCGCATCCACGCCGATCGCCTCGAGGGCCGCGACCTCGGCGTGAGAGCGGATGCCGCCCGCCGCGATGAGCCGACGGCGCGTGGCTTGGCGCAGGGTTGAAATGACTCCCATGTCGATACCGCCGAGCATGCCCTCGCCGTCGATGAGCGTCGCGAGGAATCCGCCGACGTGATCTTCGAGCGCGTTGATGGCGGCGGTGACGCCGATCGGCGTGACGGTGCGCCAGCCATCGATCGCCACGGCGGTGCCGCGCGCATCGACCGCCGCGATGAGGCGTTCGATGCCGACGGTTTCGGCGAATGCCCGGGCGGTGCCGGTCTGCACTGCGCCGCCCGAGAAGAGCGCGCTGCCGACGATGACAGACGAGGCGCCGGCGTCGAGGAGGGACGCGGCGTGCGCGGGCGTCCGCACGCCGCCGCCCACCTGGCAGCGGCGTTCGCGGCAGATGCGTTCCACGAGCGCGCGATTCGAGCCCGTGTTCTTCGCGGCGTCGAGGTCGATGACCTGGATGATCGGAAACCGCGCGAATCGTTCGAGCCATCCGTCGAGGTCGTCGGTCTCGATGACGGGCCGCTCGCCCTGTTGAAGCTGCACGACCCGGCCGCCCTGCAGATCGATGGATGGGATCAGCACGGAGTCACCTCGCGCATGGGCAGCCCGCGCGAGGCGAGGTGCCGTTTGAGTTGGGCGACGGACACTTCGCCGAAGTGGAAGATCGACGCGGCCAGCGCCGCGTCGGCCCGGCCTCGTTCGAAGACATCGGCGAAGTCGCCGGCGCCGCCCGCGCCGCCCGAGGCGATGACCGGAATGGACACCGCAGCCGACACGGCGGCCGTGAGCTCGCAGTCGAACCCCTCGCGCGTGCCGTCGCGGTCGATCGAGGTCAGCAGGATCTCGCCGGCCCCGCGATCCGCGGCCTCGCGCGCCCACGACACCGCGTCGCGCTGCGCAAAAATCGTTCCTGACCGTCCGAAGACGGGAAAACGACACCCGATGTCGTTTCCTTCGGAGAAACGACGTCGGGTGTCGTTTTTCGCGTCAACTGCGATTACCACGGCCTGACTCCCGTACCGGCCGGCGATCTCGCTGATCAGCGGCGGGTTGGCCAAGGCGGCGCTGTTGAGGCTGACTTTGTCGGCGCCGGCGTCGAAGAGCGCCTCGGCATCGGCGAGCGAGCGCACGCCGCCGCCGACGCCGAGCGGGATGAAGAGCGTTGCCGCGACGCGCGACACGGTGTCGAGCAAAGCGCGGCGCCGTTCGAGCGTCGCGGTGATGTCGAGCAGCATCATTTCGTCGATGCCCTCGTCGTTGTAGCGCCGCGCCAGCGCGGCCGGATCGCCGGCGAGCGCAAGGTCCTCGAACCGCAGGCCCTTCACCACCGATCCGTCGCGCACGTCGAGACACGCGATGATCCGCTTCGTCAGCACGAGACCTCCCGGGCGAACGCGACGAAGTTGCCGAGCACCACCAGGCCAACGGCGCCCGATTTCTCCGGGTGCCACTGCGCCCCGAAGACCCGGCCGCGTTCCACCACGCTCGCAAATGCCGGGCCGTGCGTCGTCGTCGCCACCGCGTCCTCGGTGACGGGCGCCGCAAATGAGTGCGTGAAGTACGCGGCCGCGCCGCGGCCGATGCCGTTCAGGAGCATCGACGATCGGCTCGTCCGATCGAGCGTGTTCCAGCCGACATGCGGCACCTTCACGTCACCGGAAAGCTCGGACGACACGCCGGCGAACACGCCGAGGCCGGGCGTGTCCGGCGCCTCCGCGCTGCCGTCGAA
>SCUN01000233.1 GCA_004297655.1 Acidobacteriota bacterium
GCTGTAGAAGCGGCCGCGCGTGGCGAGCTTCGCCGGCGACGCGTAGACCGAGATGTTCTTGCGCTCGAGGCGATTGAAGAGCGAGACGTCCTCCAGCTGGCCGCCGGATCGGGCGTAACTCAGCCAGCTGCGCTTCTCGGTGTGGAAGTCGGCGAGCGCGTCGCCGAAGGCCGGCAACAAGGACCAGCGCTCCGGGCTCAGATCACCGAGCGCCAGGTTGTACGAGCGATTGGCCCACTGGTTGAACAGCGCCATCGCGTTCTTGATGTCGGCCGGCTTGGCTTCGACCGGCTTGAGGCTGCCCTCGGCGATGCGCGTCCCGTATTCCGCCGGGTTCAGACGAATGAACGCGGCGTCCACGCTGTCCTCCAGCGACTCCCGGTTGTTGAACCGCACCATCTGATGGCGCTCGATTGGATCGAAGGGCGAGAACTCCACGCGGCCCTTGCCGCGGAGCGCGATTGCGGTGATGCCTTCCTCGGTGCGGCCGACCAGCGCGATGCCCGATGACATCGACAGCCGGAAATCGGTTGCGGAGAAGGTGAAGTTGTTGATGGTGAACGCGGTCGTGGTGTCGAGCTCCAGCCGCCGCAGTCCGGAGATGGACGAGATCTGTTTCAAGCTGGCGATCTTCGGCTGCGGTCCCGACGTGAAGTTGACCTGCCAGGTCGCGATCTCGCCGCTGCCGGCGCGATCGACGAGGATTTCGACCAGGACGCGCGAGCCGCCCGGAAGATTCTCGCGGTCCCGTTCCCGCACCGCGGCGTTGGTGACGTCGTCGCCAAACAACGTCAACTCGAAGGCGAGCCGATCGCCTTCGTCGATGGCGGGACTGAGGAGCAGACGGAAATCGGGAACGCGATGGGCGATCATCGCGGATTGAATCGCCGCGAGCGTCTGCGCCACCGCGTCGGTTTGCGGCGCGGCCGTCAGGCTGGTCGAGAGCAGCGTGAGGGCGAGGAGCAGCCGCCGCATCGGATCGATGGCGCTAGTTCTGGCTCAGCACCAGCACCGTGAGGTCATCGACAAGGCGCACGTCACCCGCGTGGCGATCGACGGCAGCCAGCACGGCGCGGCCGAGCGGTTCCGGATCGTGGGTGGCCGCGGCGGAGATCGCCGCGGACAAATGGGACTCGTCGAATTCCTGGCCGCGGTGGTCCTCGGCCTCGGTGATGCCGTCGCTATAAAGGATGAGCGCATCGCCCGCGTTGAGGCGGGCGTGATGCGATTCGTAGGTCGAGCCATCGAACATGCCGAGGGCGATGTTGCCGCCCGTGAGGCGATCGAACGTGCCGTCGCGCCGATGGAGGAGCGGCGGCAGGTGGCCGGCGTTCACGTATTCGAGGTCGCCGGTGCGCGGATCGTACAGTCCGTAGAAGAGCGTGATGAATCGCGAGCCCGGGGCGTGGCGCACGATTTGTGTGTTGAGGCGCGTGAGCAACCGCGCCGACTCGAGCCCTTCGTCGACGAGGGTGCGCATCATCGCGAGCAGCAGCGCCATGAGCAGGGCCGCCGGGCTGCCTTTACCCGAGACGTCGCCGACCGTGATGATGACGCGGCCGTCGGGCAGCGGGAGGATGTCGTAGAAGTCGCCGCCGACCGTGTTGGCGGGCCGCGTGAGACCACACGCCCGCGCGCTGCCTGTCTCCTGGCCGGCCGGCGCCGCGATCTCGATCGTTCCGCTGGGCAGCATCGCCAATTGAATGTCGCGCGCGATTTCGAGATCGCCCTTGAGCGACAGGCGATCGGCGATCTCCATGAGCATCAACATCTGCAGACCCACGAAGCCCAGCAACAACTTGGTCGCGCCGGGCTCCCAGCGCGGCAGCGGCACGTGCGCGGTGAAGGGGAAGAGCAGTATCCGTGTTTCGTGAACGCCGCGGAACAACTCGATGAGGCCGACGAACGTGAGAAAAACGGACAGTCCGTAGAGCACGCGACGCGCCGGCGTGAGCCGCATCGAAAACCGCACGAACAACTCGCGCGTGTAGATCCACCACCGCCGGTACCAGGGCATGCGGCGGATCTTCTCGACGTCGAGGCCGCGCGTGAAGAACCGGTAGGCCTCCGGCGCATCGCGCGTGAACAGCCGCTGGACGTCCTGGGACGTCAGGCCCTGCGTGTAGTCGTCGAAGAATTTCCTCGGCATCGGAATCTAGATGAGCCCGATTTCGCGGCCCACCTTCTTGAAGACGTCGAGCGCGTACTGAAGTTCCTCGCGCGTGTGCGCCGCGGACACGATCGTGCGCACGCGCGCCTTGTCTTTCGCGACGGTCGGATACGCAATGCCGGACGCGAACACGCCTTCCTGGAAGAGCCGGTCCGACAGCTTCATCGCGAGCGCGCCCTCGCCGGCGATGACGGGCGTGATCGGGCTCTCGCTGATCCCTGTGTTGAAACCGAGCGACTCGAGGCCTTTCTTGAAGAAGCGCGTGTTGTCCCAGAGTGTGTCGATCAACTCCGGCTCGTGTTCGAGAATGTCCAGCGCCGCGATGCACGCGGCGGCGACGCCGGGCGGATGCGACGTCGAGAACAGGAACGGCCGCGCGCGATGGTAGAGAAACTCAATGAAGTCCTTCGTGCCGGCGACATACCCGCCGAGTGAGCCGAGCGCCTTCGACAGCGTGCCGACCTGAATGTCCACGCGGCCGTGCATCTTGAAGTGATCGACCGTGCCGCGGCCGTTCCGCCCGAACACGCCGCTCGCATGCGCGTCGTCGACCATCATGATGCAGCCGAATTCGTCGGCGAGATCGCACAGCGCGGGCAGCGGGCCGAGATCGCCGTCCATGCTGAAGACACCGTCGGTGATGAGAAGTTTCTTCTGCGCCGGCGGCAGGTCCTTCAGGATCTTCCGGGCCGCGTCGATGTCCTTGTGCGGAAACACCTTGATCGGCGCCTTACTCAGGCGGCAGCCGTCGATGATGCTCGCGTGATTCAGCTCGTCCGAAATAATGACGTCGTCTTTGTTCAGAATCGACGAGACGGTGCCGGCGTTGGCGGTGAAGCCGCTTTGAAAGACGACGACGGCTTCGGTGTGCTTGAAGGCGGCGAGGCGCCGTTCCAGTTCCATGTGGATCGACATCGTGCCGGCGATCGTGCGGACGGCGCCGGAGCCCGCGCCGTACTTCTCGGTGGCCTCCACCATCGCCTTGATGAGCTTGGGATGGTTGGCGAGGCCGAGATAGTTGTTCGACGAGAGGTTGACGACCTTCTTACCGTCGAAATTCGCCGTCGAGTCCTGGCCGGTTTCGAGGATGCGGAGCTTGCGATACAGCCCCTGCTGTTTAAGAGCGTCGAGCTCGGCCGTGAGGAAGGCCAGCGGGTCCTTGCGCATGCCTCACAGTCTATCGAATCGCGAAGAGCCGGTCCGTGCCCTGCGAGGCGATCTCCCGGCCTCCAGATTCCCGGATCCAGGCTTCAATCATCGGGCCTTTGTTCTCCGGCCAGGGCTGTTCGTGAACGATCACGTGCGTCACGCCGGCCTCGAGGAGCTTCTTCCATGCCATGGGCTTGTCGAGCGGATCGTTCTCGAGCCACGACCGCCGCTCCAGATATGAAGTCGGAAAGAAGCCGGAGAAGCCGTTGATCACCGGTTTGCGGTGATAGCCCGCGAAGTAGGCCGTGCGGATCTCGAATGGGTCAGACCCGAACGGAAATTCGGCGAGGACGGTGCCCTCGGGCAGCGCCTTGACCGTGTCGTACACCGCGCCCCAGTTGGACGGCGTCGGGAAATCCGTGGCGACCAGCTCGTAGTGCCGCACCCATAGCGGCTTGCTCATCACGAACGGCGACACGCGGCCTTCGATCACGATGCCGGTCACGAGCAGCGCTGCGGCGATGACGCCGGCGGCGCGATTTCGCCGCGCGATGGCGGCCGCGGCGACCCCTGAAAGCGCCGCGAGAAACAGCGACGCGATCATGAAGTACCGCGAGGGCACGCGCAGCCCGTCGAACGACGGCACGTAGTCGATCAGCCATTTGTACGGACCGGTGCCGATCGACTTGCCCTGAACGAAAATCTCGGGGCCGCACGCCAGCACCAGCGCCGCGAGCCAGCCGAGCACGACGAAGCCGCCGGTCGAGCCAAGGAAGCGCGCGCAGGCCCGGCGGAACCTTGGAACAAGGATGATGGCGATGGCGAGGACGCCGAGGGTGTGCCAGCCGATGTCGCCGACGTCGCGCACGCTGATGCGGCCGATCGGGCTACGAACGATCAGCCGTTGCCACACCAGCAGCGAGGTCCATCCCCACGCCAACAGCCCGCCGGCGATGACGAGCGCCACGTTGAGCGCAATGCGCCAGGGCGATCTTCGCGACGGCCCTTTCGCGCGGGATTTTGCGGCGGCCGCCCAGAAGACCGCGAGCGCGCCGACGAGTCCGGAACAGAGAATGGTCAGTCCGGGGAAGCCCGATCCCTCCGGCCGCGTGAATGTCTGCAGCTTGCCCCATACGGCCAGGTTCTCCGACGCCGTTGCGAGGGCCCAGGTGTCGGCCGAGAACGCGCGAATCTCCGCCGCGGATCGCACGCCGACGCCGGGGTTGAGCGCGCGCACGGCGATGTACGGCCTGGCAAAAAGCCAGATGACCAGCAAACTCAACGCCGCGGCAGTGCCAAGCTGGATCCACGTGCGGCGGCTCCGCCATGCACCCTGTCGCACGCCCTCGAACACACAGAAGAGCGCCGCGAAGGGGACGAAGAAGAAGAGGTAGTAGCCGCACGACAGCGCCTGGACCACGATGGCCGTCGTAGCGCCGACGAGCGCGCGCAGCCGGCCGCCGGCGAAGTACCGCTGAAATCCGTAGAACGCGAGCGGCATCCACTGCGTGCTGATGACCTGTAGATGCGCGTACTGGTCGGCCCGGTACGGCGAGAATGCGAATGCCGCGCCGGCGACCACTCCCGCGAGCGGCTGACCGGTCATCTCGCGCACGAACAAGTACATGCCGACGGCCGAGAGCACGATCGCCGACAGAAACAGCAGGTTGTAGCAGAAGACGATGTTGTTGGTGATGGCGAAGATGGGGAGGATCTGGAGCATCTGCGGCGTCAGATGCTCGGAGTAGGCGATCGTCAGGCGTTCCGGATAGAAGATGTTGCCGTTCCAGTAATCCGACAGGGCGTGGACGTCGCCGGAGAGAAACCGCAACACCTGCCCGCCGGTCCACATCATGGTCCAGCACGAGAAGATCGGATCGCCGACGTCGGCCGCGACGCGGGTGGTCATGACCGACGCGAGCGGCCAGGTGGCGGCGATGGTGATGAGCGTGAAAAGACCCGCGACGATCCAGCCGTTCGCGAGCGCGCGGGCGATCCGCGACATCAGCGTTCCGAGGGCGTCCACCATGCGTAGCGCAGGATCACCCAGACGGCCTGCACGGCGTCCTTGAATCCGATCTTCTTGCCTTCGGCGTAGGTGCGGCCGTTGTACGAAATCGGAATCTCGTACACCCGCGCGCGCAGGCGCGCGACTTTACAGGTGATTTCGGGCTCGATGCCGAATCGCTGCGAGCGCAGATCGAGCCGGCGGACGACGTCACGCGCCATGGCCTTGTAGCAGGTCTCCATGTCGGTGAGATTGAGGTCCGAGAACATGTTCGAGAGCAGCGTCAGCATCCTGTTCCCGACCGAGTGCCAGAAGTAGAGCACGCGATGGCCGCGCGGCGAGCCGAGGAACCGCGAGCCGAAGACGACGTCGGCGACGCCGCGGAGAATCGGGTCGATCAGCTGCGGCAATTCGGCGGGGTCGTACTCGAGGTCGGCGTCCTGGATGACCATGATGTCGCCAGTCGCTTCCTGCATGCCGCGCCACACCGCCGCGCCCTTCCCGCGGTTCTTCGGCTGCAGGAACACGCGCACGTCGGGCTCTTTGCCGAGTTCCTCGAGGATTTCGCGCGTGCCGTCGGTCGAGCCGTCATCGACGATCACGATTTCGCGGTCGAGCCCCAGCAGATCCACCGATCTGACCCGCGCGAGAATCGTGCGGATCGTCTTCTGTTCGTTGTACGCCGGAATGATGATCGACAGCTTCATTGGGCGCGGAAATGGCGCGCGTACGCGACGAGGTCGTCGTAGATGGCGCTCAGTTCATCCGGCGACGCGAGGTAGACGATCCGGAAGAAGCCCTGGTCGGCGGGCATGCCGAAGCCGGAGCCGTAGACGCAGAGAATGCCCGTCTCGCGAAGCAGGCCGAGCACGAAATCTTCGTCCGTTTTCCCGGGCGGCAGCAGCACCTGCGGCATGACGTAGAACGCCGCGCGCGGGGCGACGCAACGCAGGTCCGGCGACGCGCTGAGCCGCGAGACCGTGAGATCCGCGCGCATCTTCAATTCACGAATGAACGTCGCCTGGTGCGAACGATCGCCGGTGAGCGCCGCCTCGACCGCAAACTGCATCGGACCGGGGCTGCACAGTCGGCCGTCGGCCAGCTTCTTGATCGCGGCGAGCACGTCGTCGAGCCGCTCGGTGCGCCCGCAGGCGAGCCAGCCGCCGCGCCAGCCGGGGGCGAGGTAGGCTTTGGACAACGACGAGTAGGAAATGATCGGCGCGTCCGGATTGAGCGAGCCGTAGAGCGGCGCCGGGCCGTCGAACGCGAGATCGCCGTAGACCTCGTCGGCCATCAGCACGATGTTCGCGCGATCGGCGAGATCGATCAGCGCTTTGCGCGTCGCGCTCGGGTACACCGCGCCGGTCGGGTTGTTGGGGTCGATCACGACCAACGCGCGCGTCGCCGGCGAAATCAACCGCTTCACATCGTCGAGATCCGGCTGCCAGTTGTTGGAAGGATCGGTGCGGTAGAACACCGCGCGGGCGCCGAGCTTGGCGAGCACCGCCGTATAGAGAGGATAGGTGGGCGTCGGCACCAACACTTCGTCGCCGGCGTCGGCGATCGCGCCGAGCGTGAGCTCGATGCCTTCGGACGTGCCCGACGTGATGATGCAGCGATCGGCGGTGACGGGCATGCCGCGCGACGTGAATTCGCGCGCGACGGCTTCGCGCGCGGGCGCGACGCCGACCGACGCGGTGTAGCCGTTGTGGCCGTCCCGCATGGCCTTCTCGACGGCCGCGATCAGGTGGGGCGGCGTGTGGAATCCAAAGGGAATCGGATCGCCGATATTGAGGTAGCGGACCTTCTTGCCGGCGGCCTCGACCTTGCGGGCTTCAGCGACGATGTTGCGGATGGCGTAGGTGAAGCCGCGCACCCGGGCCGATACCTTGATCGGCGCCAAGGAAGAGGACGAGGTCGACAGCGGCATTCGGGGCTAATCGTACAACGCTCTGCAGCCGAAACCTTTGCGAAGGGGTGTCTGCATGAAGCGATCCGTGCGCGCAATGATCGGGATCCTGGCCGTGTTGCTGGTGGGGGCTCCGGGCCGGGCGGCGGCCCAGATGCTGGGGATCGGGCCCCGGTTCAGCATGGTCCGCGGAGACCTGGCGACCAAGACGCCGTCGACGCGGTTTGTGGGCGGCACGCTCCGCCTGAATACGTCGAAGATCGTGGGTCTCGAGGGTTCGCTCGACTTTCGAACGACCTGGGACACCGGAAAGACCCAGCGGTTGCGCGAAACGCCCCTGCAGGGATCGGTCCTGATCTACCCGTTCCGGTCGGTGCTCTCGCCCTATGCGCTGGGCGGATTCGGGATCTACACACGCACCTACGAGGTCCTCTCGAGCGGCGGCGTGATCGCGCAAAGCGCGCAAGACCGGAAGACCGGGATGCATCTGGGGTTCGGCGGTGAACTGCGGGTGGCCAGGCACGCCGTTGCGTACGTGGATTACCGGTACCGATTCGTGAAATTCACCGGGGCGTCGACCGGGACCGGGACGACGTCCGCGAACGGCCTGAGCTCGTCGTCCAACGTGGCCATGAACGCCCTGCTCAACAGCATCCCGGGCGCCAGCCTGCTCAAGTTCTCCCATGAGGGCTCAATGTGGACGGGAGGCGTCGCGTTCGTCTTTTGACGTGGCACAATGATGCCCGACCCCGGCATGTAACGCTGCCACCGGATAAGGAGGGCGCATGGTCGGGTTGGGTCTGCTCGTTCTACGCATTGCGCTCGCGGTCGTCTTCTTCGCGCATGGCGGCAACAAACTGTTCGGATTGTTCGGCGGACCCGGCATCGGCTCCGGCGGCCTGACGTCCGCCTCCGAATACTTCACGACGCTCGGCATTCATCCCGCATTTCTCTTTGCCGTCATCGAATCGGTGCTCGAAGTCGCCGGTTCGATTCTGATCGGCCTCGGATTTCTGACGCGCTGGGCATCGGCGGCGCTGGCGATTTCGATGGGCGTCGCGATCTGGAAGGCGCATCTGCCGTGGGGATTCTTCCTGAACTGGACGGGCGCGGCCGGCCGCGGTCACGGCATGGAATACGCGCTCGTGCTGTGCCTGGCGCTCGTGGCGCTGGCGCTCACCGGCGGCGGCGACCTGTCGGTCGACGGCATGAACCAGCGCTCCGCGGATCGCGATGCGGCGGGCCGCGCGCGACTTCGTGGAAAAGTATGAAGCTTGATGGAAAAGTTGCCCTGATTACCGGGGCTAAACGCGTCGGCGCGGTGGTGGCGGCCGCGCTGGCGGATCGCGGCGCCGATGTGGCGCTCAGTTTCAACAGCTCCGAACGCGAGGCGAACGCGGCCGCGGCCGACGTGCGCACCCGCGGCCGCCGCGCGGTGGTGCTGCGCGCCGACGTGTCGAATCCCGACGCGTGCGTGTCGCTCGTCGACGATGTCGCGCGCGAGTTCGGGCGGCTCGACGTGCTCATCAACATGGCATCGCTCTATCACGCGATTCCGTTCAATGAATTGACCGTCGAGGACTGGGACCGGCAACAGCATGTGGATTTGCGCGGATCGTTCGTCTGCGCGCGCGCGGCGGCGCCGCACATGCGGCGCGCCGGCGGCGGCCGCATCATCAATTTCAGCGATTGGGTCGCGGCGAGCGAGCGCCCGCGATACACCGGCTACGTCGCGTACTACGTCGCGAAGGCGGGCGTGAAAGCGCTGACCGAAGCGCTCGCGCTCGAACTGGCAAAAGATCAGATTCTCGTGAACGCCATCGCGCCGGGACCGGTCCTGGCTCCGGACGATCTCTCATCGGCCCAATCAAAGGCGGTCGAAGCCGCGACGCCGCTCGGCCGCTGGGGCGGCGCGGAAGAAGTCGCGAAGGCCGTGTTGGCGCTGATCGACTCGGACTTCATCACCGGCGAGACCATCCGCGTGGATGGCGGCCGGCACATCTACTAGTGGTCAATGGTCAGTGGCCAATGGTCACTGAAGACCTCATTGACCATTGACCACTAGCCATGAAGAAGGGCCCCAATCGCCTCGAGGGCCCCGCGCAGTTCCTCAGTGCCTCGGGCGTAGCACAGGCGGATATAGCCTTCGCCTCGCGGGCCGAAGTCGGCGCCGGGGATGCAACCCACGCGGCCCTGCTTGATCAGGTATTCGGTCATTGCCCACGACAGCGACGCGTTGTCGCCGCCGATCGGGGATTTCCAGTCGGGGCGGATCTTCAGAAACGCGTAGAACGCGCCCGCCGCGGTCTGACCCGTCAGCACGTTGCCGGCTTTTTCGCGAATGCCGTCGAAGAAGAGCTTTCGCCGCTGCAGCAGTTCCGCGCGGAATTGCTGGATGCAGTCCTGCGGTCCTTCGAGCGCGCCGATGCCGGCGTACTGGACGATCGACGAGATGTTCGACGCCGTGTAGAGCAGCAGCTTGTGCGCCCGGCTGCGAATGACCTTGTCTTTGATCGCGACATACCCGAGCCGAAGGCCCGTGATCGCGTACGTCTTGCTGAACGTGTGCAGCGGAATCGTGCGCTCGTACATGCCCGGCAGTGACGCGATGCTGACGTGTTCGCCGTCCCACACGAAGTCCTCGTACGCCTCATCGGCGAGCACCCAGAGGTTCTTCTCGATCGCCAGCGCCGCAATGCCCTCGATGTCACTGCGCGTCAGCACGCCGCCGGTCGGGTTGTGCGGGGTGGTGATGACGATGGCCTTGGTCCGCGGCGTGACCTTCGACGCGATCTCGGCGATGTCCGGCCGCCACGCCTTCTCGGCGTAGAGCGGGTACGGCACCGGCACCGCGTGCGCCGTCTGGATGATGCTCGCCGTCGGCGGCCAGCACGGATCCGGCACAAGCACTTCGTCGCCGGCCTCGAAGAGCGCCTGGCAGACGATGTACTGGCCGTGGATGCCGCCAGTGGTGACCATGAGGTCCTGCGTGCCCTCGATGGGCAGCTTGTTCTTGGTCCGGAGCTTCTCCGAAATCAGCTCGAGCAGCCGCGGCACGCCCACGGTCGGCAGATAATGCGTGCGATTGTCGTGCACGGCCTTGATCAGCGCGTCTTTAATGGTTTGCGGAGCGTCGAACACCACGTCGCCCTGATCGAGGCGGAAGGGCTTGTCGACGGTGTACATCATGTCGCGGATGCGGATGATGCCGGAGATGGGTACGGAATCAAGAAACGCGGCCATTAACCTTTCGATAATACTTGGTAATGACGGCTTATGTCCCACCACCCCAAGGTCGCGTCGACTGATCACGACGTGCTCGACGTCATCCGCCGCCGCTGGAGTCCGCGGGCGTTCGACGCGTCGCGCGCGCTCACGCGCGACGAACAGCATCAACTCTTCGAGGCGGCGCGCTGGGCGGCGTCATCCGGCAACGAACAGCCGTGGCAGTTTCTCGTCGCGGATCGATTCGAACACCCCGAGGCGTTTCAAAAACTGTTGTCGACACTGAGCGAGAACAACCAGACCTGGGCGAAGTCCGCGCCGGTGCTGGTGCTCGTGTCGTCCCGCCCCGACGAAGCCTCGACCGGAAAGCCGAACCCGTACGCGTGGTACGACACCGGCCAGGCCGTTTCGCTGCTGACGATTCAGGCGACGTCGATGGGACTGGGTCTCAGGCAGATGGCCGGCTTCAACCGCGATCGCGCGCGCGACGTCTGCGGCATCCAGCCGCCCTTCGAGCCCGTCGTCCTTATGGCGATCGGGCATATCGGCGACGCCGAGTCGTTGCCGCTCGAGCGCCATCGCGCGACGGAAGTGCAGCCGAGAGCGCGGCGGAAGATCTCGGAGTTCGTGAAGTGGATGACGGTGATCGCGCTGTTGATGGCGCCGTTCACGCTTTCGGCGCGGTTCGACACCACCGCGCCCCGCGCACGTAGGGCGCCGTGGTCTCGAACGGCGCCGGCGAAATACGGCTACCGCATCGTTCACACGTATCCGCACGACCGGACGTCCTATACGCAGGGTCTGATCTTCCGCGACGGGTTCTTGTACGAAAGCGCCGGCGACTACGACAAGTCCAATGTGCGCAAGGTCGAGCTGACGACGGGAAAGCCGGTAACGCAGCAGAAGCTCGCCGATCCGCGGATGTTCGCGGAAGGGCTGACGGATTGGCAGGGCTCTCTCGTGCAGCTGACCTGGCAGCACGGACAGGGGTTTGTCTACGACCTCAAGACGCTGAGCTTTCAGAAGTCATTCCGGTATTCAGGCGAGGGCTGGGGCCTGACGCACGACAACAAGCGGCTGATTCTGAGCGACGGCGTTGCTGCGAGCGGCCTGCGGTTCTTCGATCCGACGACGTTTCTCGAGACGGGCCGCGTGGTCGTGCGTGACCAGGGCGTGCCCGTCGATCGCCTGAACGAGCTCGAGTTCGTGAACGGCGAAGTGTTCGCCAATGTCTGGCATACCGATCGGATCGCCCGCATCGATCCCGCCACGGGCACGGTGACCGGCTGGATCGATCTTCGCGGCCTCCTGAAGTTCGACGACGTGACTGATCCAGAAGCCGTGCTGAACGGGATTGCCTACGACGCCGCGACGAAGCGATTGTTCGTGACGGGCAAGCGCTGGCCGAAGCTCTTCGAAATCACACTCGTTCCAAAATAGCCGCGAGCGTTTGCCGGGCCTTGCGCACCGGCAGATTCGAGACGTAGATGTGCTTCACGCCGGCCGCCCGTAGCGATCGGATGGTCGCGGCGCACACATCTTCTGGCGTCGCGCCGCCCGCAAAGTCCCGTGTGAGACCTTCGGCCGGCACCGGCAGAAACTGGCGCAGGGTTTCAAGGGTCTTCGGGTTCGCGCTGCGATAGAAGAACACGCCGAACACGCCCGGCATCGCGACGTTCTTCTGTGCGGCGGCGTCGAGGAACGCGTCGACCTTCGCGCGATCGTGGTGCGAGACGACCTGGGTCAGGAAGTACTCCCCGAAGAACGACTCGCTCAGGTAACTGGCCTGCATCGCCGGCTCGGCGTGCGGATTGGCCCAACCGCCGAGCATGAGCGCGGGGACATGCCGGCGGATCTTCTCGCGCAACTGCCACGCGTGTTCCACGCAGCGCGGCGCGCCGACGCTCTTGTCGCCGCCGAGCACCACGAGCGACGAAAAACCTTCGTGCGAGGCCCGCTCCGCGTAGTCGAGGCAGAAGGCGAGCGAGTGCTTCGACGTGAGAAACGGGACCACGCGATCGCGCGGCACGTCGCTGCCAAGGTTGATGACCAGGTGGCGGAGGTTGTTCTCCTCCCGGGCGCCGACCGCGCTGTCGGTCAGGAACACCGGCATGCCGTCACGGACGAGGCCGGTGACGGAATGATAGGTGTCGATCCAGGCGTCCATGCCGGCCGCGGCGTCGAGTTCGGCGCGTGGCGGACGCAATTCGACCGAGACGACATTCTCCCGGCCTTCAAACAGAAACATCCGTCGAGTTTACTAACATTGGGTGTCCCAGATGGCGACCGCGCTCAACGCCCTGCTTTCCCTGCCCGGCATTCGGCTGGCGCCGTTCCCGACGCCGGTCCAGGAATTGGATCGGCTGCGCGCGGCGCTTGGCGCCGGCTGCCCGCGCTTGCTGATGAAGCGCGATGACCTGCTGGCCTTCGGCGGCGGCGGCAACAAGGTGCGAAAGATGCAGACCGTCGCGGCCCAAGCCCTCGCCGGCGGGTTCGACGCGCTCGTCACCTGCGGCGGCGTGCAATCGAATCACGCGCGCGTGACCGCGGCGGCTGGCGCTGCGCTCGGCTTGCGCGTCGTGCTCGTCGCCAACGGCTTCAGGCCCGCGACGCTGACGGGCAACGCGCGGCTCAACGCGCTCTTTGGCGCCGACGTGCGCTACGTGGCCTCGAGGGAAGAGCGCGCTCCCGCGATGGAACGCGTGGCGGACGAATTGCGGGCTGCCGGAAACCGTCCGTTAGTTGTGCCGCTGGGCGCATCGACGCCGCTCGGCGCGCTGGGTTTTGCACGCGGCGTCGAAGAACTGGCCTCATCGCCGTATCGTCCGACGCGGATCGTGCATTCCACCTCATCGGGCGGCACTCAAGCCGGCCTCATCATCGGCAGCGCGCTGTTCGGGCTGACGCACGAGATCATCGGCGTCAGCGCGGACGATCCGGCGCCGGCGCTCGCGGAGACGATCTCGGCGTTGATCGCCGGCGCGGCCGAGCGCCTCGCGGCGCGACCCGGATCGATCGGCGGCGATGCGCGGCCCGTCGTCGACGACACGTTTGTGGGCGGCGGGTACGGCGTCCCGACGCCGGCCTCCACCGAAGCGATGGAAATCACCGCACGAACCGAAGGCATCATCCTCGATCCGGTCTACACGGCGAAGGCCATGGCCGGGCTGATTGCGCGCGTGCGCGCGAAGGTCTGGCGCGCCGATGAGACGGTGCTGTTCTGGCACACGGGTGGCGTCCCCGGGTTCTTCGCATGAGAACGATGGCATTATCGGTTTCATGGGATTGACCCTCACCAGTTTTGGCGCGGCGCGCACCGTCACCGGCTCGAAGCATCTCGTCGAGGTTGGCGGCCACAAGATCCTCGTCGACTGCGGTCAGTTCCAGGGCCTGAAGTCACTGCGCGAGCGCAACTGGCAGCCGTTGCCGACCGGCGTCGAGGCCGTCGTGCTGACGCACGCGCATCTGGATCATTGCGGCCTGCTGCCGCGGCTCGTGCAGCAGGGATTTCGCGGGAAGATCTTCTGCACGCCGGCGACCGCCGAGCTGACCAAGATCGTGCTCGCCGACGCCGGCCACCTGCAGGAAGAAGACGCCGAGCGGGCGAATCGCAAAGGCTACACGCGTCACAAACCGGCGCTGCCGCTGTTCACTGAAGAAGATGCCGCGCGCGCGATGACGCTGCTTCAACCGGTCGGGTACAACCGGCCCGTGCCCGTCGCGCCCGGAGTCACGACGGAATTCCTGAACGCCGGCCATCTCCTCGGCTCGTCGTTTGCGCGTGTGCGCGTTGAAAGCGAGAAGAAGACCATCCTCTTCGGCGGCGATCTCGGCCGCTACGGCCGGCCCGTACTGCCCGATCCCACGCCGGTTACCGAGGCCGACGTCGTGCTCGTGGAATCCACGTACGGCGATCGCCTTCACGACAGCGGCGACGATGCGACGCGGTTGGCGCAGGTGATCAACGAGACGTTTGCGCGCGGCGGAAAAGTGGTGATTCCCAGCTTCGCGCTGGGCCGCGTCGAGGAGCTGCTGTATTGGATTTCGTTTCTCGAATCGCAGAAACGGATTCCAGAGATGCCGGTGTACGTTGACAGCCCGATGGCGAGGGAAGTGCTCGCGGAGTACCGGACGCGCCTCAACGAGCTCGATCCGCAGATCTCCGACATGGTGGCGCGCCACGAGCGCGAAGCGATGGCCTTTTCAACCGCCCGTCTGCGCGTCGTCGCGACCGTGAAAGAGTCGATGCAGGTTCAGGATTCGAAGACGCCGATGATCGTGATCTCGGCGAGCGGCATGGCGACGGGCGGGCGCGTGCTGCATCACCTTCGGCGCACGCTGCCTGATGACCGGAACACCATTCTCTTCGTGGGTTATCAGGCGGAGGGCACGCGCGGCCGTCAGATTCGCGACGGCGCCAAGTTCGTGCGGATGCACGGCGAAGAAGTCCCCGTGAACGCGCACGTCGACTCCTTCGATTCGATGTCGGCGCACGCCGACGCCAACGAGATCATGCGGTGGCTCGGCAATTTCACTCGTCCGCCCGCGCTCACGTGCCTCGTGCACGGCGAGCCGAAACCGATGGACACGCTCAAGGCGCGCATCGAGCGCGAGTTGAAGTGGACCGTCAAGACGCCCAACCAGGGCGAGAGAATCTCACTGTGACCGAACGGAAATACCTGCTCGAGCAGGTCGACGATGCGGCGGTGGTGCAGGTGTATGCGGACGGATTCTCCGCGTTGCCGCTGAACGACAAGATCCTGATCTGGCATCTCTACCAGGCCGCGCTGGCGGGCCGCGACATCTACTACGACCAGCGGTACCGCCATAGCCTCGAGATGCGGCGTCTGCTCGAAGAGGCGCTTCGTCACCCCGAGCGCTTCGCTCCGGATGTCCTTGCCGAGATCCGCCGGTACACCAAGCTCTTCTGGATCAACTCCGGCCCCTACAACAACCTGACCGCGAGAAAATTCGTGCTCAACGCGCGGGTGAGAGAGGCGTTGAGGGGGACGGACCCCTTTTCCACAGGTTTTCAACAGAAGGGGACAGGTCTCGAGCTGGAATCGGCGTTTTTTGACCTGGATTCGGAAACCATGGTTACCAGCAAGACGCCGGGAGCGGGGAAGGACATTCTCGAGACCAGCGCGAACAACCTGTATGCCGGGGGGATCACCAGCCGGGATCTCGAGGGATTCACGGAACAGTACGGCCTGAATTCCCGACTCGTGAAAAAGGACGGCCGGCTGGTCGAAGAGGTCTACCGGGTTGGGGGCAAGTACGACAAAGAGATCTCCGCGATCGTCCGGCACCTGACCGATGCGCTGCCGTATGCGCCGCCCGGCATGCGGCGGGCGCTCGAAGCGCTGATCCGGTGGTACACCACCGGCGAAGACGCGGACCGCGCGGCGTACGACATCGCCTGGGTTGAAGACAGAGACTCGACGGTCGACACCATCAACGGGTTCATCGAGGTCTACCTCGACGCGCGCGGCGTCAAGGGCGCCTGGGAAGCGCTGGTCTATTTCGTGAACACGGAGAAGACCGCAGGCATCGAGAAGCTCGCCGCCGCGGCCGCCTGGTTCGAAGCGCGTATGCCGTGGGATCCGCAGTGGCGCCGCACCGACGTCAAGGGCGTCACGGCCCGCGCCATCGACGTGGTCGTCGAGGCGGGCGATTCCGGCCCCGTCACGCCGATCGGCATCAACCTGCCGAACGACCAGAAGATCCGCGAAGTGCACGGCAGCAAGAGCGTGTCGCTCGCCAACATCTCCGAGGCGTACGAGAAATCGCTGCCGACGTCCTATCGCCGCGAATTCGCATGGGATGACGCCGAAGTCGCGCGCGCGGAAAAGTGGGGAGCTCTGGCCGCGGAAGTGACGACCGCCATTCACGAAGTACTCGGCCACGGATCCGGACGCGTCGCCGATCACCTCAACGGCCAGCCGCAGCTTGTGCTCAAGGAGCAATACTCGGCGCTCGAAGAATCGCGCGCGGATCTCGTGGCGCTGTACTTCGTCGGATCGCCGAAGATCGCCGAGTGCGGCATGCTGCCGGCCGAACACCAGGCTGAGATCGTCCGCACCGAGTACGAAGCGTACGCGCGCAACGCGCTCGTGCAGCTCCGCCGGATCCGCCACGGCGCGCAAATCGAAGAAGACCACATGCGCAACCGCCAGGCCATCGTCCACTGGCTTATGGCGAATACCCGCGCGATCGAGGTCCGCAAACGCGATGGCAAGACCTTCTATGTCGTGGTCGACATTGACGCGTTCCATGACGGCGTCGGCCGCATGCTCGCAGAAGTGCAGCGGATCAAGTCCACCGGCGACTACGCCGCGGCCGTGGCGATGTTCGAAACGCACGGCATCCACTTCGACCCGGCGCTCCGCGATGAGGTCGTCTCGCGCGTCGAGGCGCTGAATCTGCCGTCATACACCGGCTTCGTCCAGCCGAAGCTCACGCCGATTCTCG
>SCUN01000234.1 GCA_004297655.1 Acidobacteriota bacterium
GACGGCGGGAACCCCGACCCGCTGATCCGGCTTGGGCTCTCCCATCCCCAGCATCGTCACGATGACATCGGCGAGCCGGTTGGCGTGCAATTCGAGCGGCGGCGACACGGCGTCGAGCCAGTGCACGAGCGCGAGGTTGTATTCGAGCGATCCGCGCGGCAGGGTGTTCTCGATCCGGAACGGCACGATCGGAATCCCGCTGTCGATCGCGCGCTCGAGCTCGCGCGGGATGTGGCGCGACGCGTTGGCCGAGTCGGAAAAGACGAGCACCATGGCGCGGCTCTGGCGGATCGCCGCGACGATGGCGCCGCCCCAGTCCGCGCCGGGCCGGATGTCCCGCGGCGCAATCCAGCACCGGATGCCGCGCTGCTCCAGCGTCGCGCACACGAGGTCGGCGACCGCCTTGTCGGCCTGCGCGTGGCTGATGAAGATGTCGTGGGCCATCCGGCGGCTGGATTCTACCAGTGGAACCTTCCGGGTGGCCCCACGTCATTGGTGACAGAGGAGGGCACGAATGAACGAGCCCCATATCGCCATCGCCCCGGAAGACCGGACCCTTGCCGCGCTGACACACCTGTCGGGTCTCTCCGGCTACATCGTTCCGCTCGGCGGCATCCTGGTGCCGATCCTGATCTGGATGACGAAGAAGGATTCGCCGATCATCGCGAGCATCGCGAAGCAGGCGATTCTGCTGAACCTGGTCGTCTTTCTGCTGGTATGCACGGGCGTGGTGCTGTTCTTCACCGTGATCCTGATTCCGGCGGTCGTGCTGGCGTGGGTGGTACTCGGCCTCGCCGCCGTCGCGCTGCCGATCATTGGCGCCCTGCGCGCCAACGAAGGCCGCTACTACCGGTACCCGGTCGTGGGCGTCACACCCGATCAGGTCTCAGCAACCCACCCGCTCACCTGAGCACCCGCGCACCGGCGCACCCGCGCACCAGCTCACCCGCTGATCGTGATCTTCTTGACCCCTCGCGCTTCGAG
Organism: Acidobacteriota bacterium; assembly: GCA_004297655.1. Classification (GTDB taxonomy): domain Bacteria; phylum Acidobacteriota; class Vicinamibacteria; order Vicinamibacterales; family SCN-69-37; genus SCUN01. The sequence continues at coordinate 985 of SCUN01000234.1, forward strand.
GAGCTTCGGCACGCGTTTCCGCTGATCGCCTTGCAGCACGAGGGCCTCGCCCTCGATCACCCCACCGCAGCCCAGGCCGGCTTTCAACGCTTTCAGCCACTCTTCGCGCTGTTTCGGCGACAGCGCCATGTGCTCAATGACCGTGACTTCCTTGCCGCCGCGCCCGCTGCGTTCCATGCGCACGACGGCGCGCGGCACTGTCGGGGAGGGTCCCGGAGCGGCAGGGATCGTCACCTTCGGCGCGGAAGGGGACGGTCCCTTCAGTTCGGGGACCGTCCCCTTCAACACGCCGAATGGGTTGTTGAAGTGCTCGTCGCTCACAAACGCCATGCTATCGCGACGATCGGTCAGCGAGGCACGCGAACGGTGAGCGCACGGCGCAGCGTCACGTAGATCACCGAGCCGCCGTTGATCGCCGCGTCCTTGCCGCGCGTCGAGAGGACGACCGCCGTGCCGGCGCCGCCGCCCACGGCCGCGCCGGTGGCCGCGCCCTTTTTGCCGCCCAGAATCGCGCCGACCACTGCGCCGCCGGCCGCGGGAATTGCGATCTTCTCCGCGTCGGTCTTCTTCGTCGCCGGCGCGACGCGCACGTAGGTCGCCGACACCGGATAGCGCTCGCCGTCCACGACGACATCCGTGAAGCGCAGGCCGATGCTGCCGCGTCCCTTCACCTTGCCCGGCCGCTGAACGGACGAAACGACGCCCGTGATCTGGGTGCCTTCGGGCAGCGCTGTCACGCCGCCGGCGCGGACGTTGGTCACGATCGCGCCTTCCACACGATCTTCGACGTGGCTGGCGGCCGATGAATACGACGAAGCGACGCGCACCTGAATGCGCGTGCCCGCCGGCACCGTCACCTCGCGATACCGCTGCGCGGTGAGCGACGTCGATGCGACCGCGATCAAGCTGAGAATTCCGACAATGAGACCGAGACGTTTTGACAGGGTTGTCAAGAT
>SCUN01000235.1 GCA_004297655.1 Acidobacteriota bacterium
CGGGCGCTCCGCCGCCCTCGGCCGCATAGACGCGATCCACGGAGAAGGCGCGATCCGCCGGATCGATCGTGGCTTCGATGCCGTCGACCAGGCCGTCGATGAGCTTGGTGTCCTCGCCCACGATGGCGTAGATCGGCGCGAGCGTTCCCGACTTGATCTGCTTGCGAAGGGCGTCAACCGAGAGTAGCGGCACGGCCCTAGAAGTTCTCGAGAATGGCGGTCACCACCGACTTGGCGAAGTTCTGCGCCAGCCGCGTGAGGGCGGTCGTGTTTTGACCGAAGAACTGATTCACATCGCTCGTGGCCGACGTATTGGACGACGTGTCGTATTCCTCCCGAAACTGCAGCGACGGGTTCGACCAGATGACTTTGTTCGTGTGGGTGTCCTTGAACTCGACACTGGCCGTCACGATGACCGCGTAGCGGGTCGCCTGCTGCTTGTCGTTGAACGCGGCCGCCTGGAGCGCGAGGCCGGTGATCGTGCCGGTCACGACGGCGTCGCCCGTCGCGTCCGGCAGCACGCGAAATCGGCTGCCGCGATTCTGGAATTCCTGGCGCACCTGCGTCGTGACGATCTGATCCAGATTGAACGTCGTCGTGCTGTTGGTGAAGTTCGGCACGCCGATGATCTTGATGTAGTCCGGCAGAAACGTGCCCCGGCCCGCCAGCGAATACCCGCAGGCCGAAGCCGACACGATCGCGACCAACAACAGCCGTTTCATTTGATGACGATGCTGACGAGTTTACCGCCGCCGGCGACGATGACTTTGACAATCTCTTTGCCGGCGATGTGCGGTTCGATCTGGGGCGACGTCAGCGCCGCGCCCCTGACCGATTCCTCCGACGCGCCGGCGTCGACGGTGATCCGGCCGCGGAGCTTGCCGTTCACCTGCACCGGAATCTCGATCGACTCGTCTTTCGCAGCCGCCTCGTCGCACACAGGCCAACCGGCGGCGACGACGCCGCCTTTGTGGCCGAAGAGCTGCCACAGCTCTTCGCACATATGCGGCGCGAAGGGCGACAGCATGAGGATGAGCGACTCGGCGGCCTCGCGCGCCGCCCACAGGTCCGACGCGGCCGGCGAGCCTTTCAGCCGCTCGCTGAACCGGTAGAGGTCGTTGGTCAGCTCCATCATGGCCGAGACGGCTGTGTTGAGCTGGACGCGCGGATCGATGTCGCCGGTCACCTTGCGAATGGTCTGGTGCGTCTTGCGGCGCATCGCGCGGGCCTCGGGACCAAAGCTCTCGTAGGCCGGGACTTCAGTCCCGGCGCCGGAGCTAAAGCTCCGGCCTACGCCTCCGTAGGCCGGAGCTTCAGCCCCGGCGCTGCGAATTTGCTCCGCGATCGTCCACACGCGCTTCAGGAACCGCCACGAGCCTTCGAGGCCGGTGTCGGTCCACTCGACTTCCTTCTCCGGCGGCGCCACAAACATCACGTAGAGCCGCAGCGCGTCGGCGCCAAACTGCCGGATCATGTCGTCGGGGTCGACGACGTTGCCCTTGGACTTGGACATGACGGCGCCGTTCCTGAGCACCATGCCCTGCGTCAGCAGGCGCGTGAACGGCTCGTCGATCGTGACCATGCCGAGATCGCGGAACACGCGGCTGAAGAATCGCGAGTAGATCAGGTGCAGGATCGCGTGCTCGACGCCGCCGCTGTAGAAATCGACGGGGCCCCAATACGCGACCTTCTTCGGGTCGAAGGGCAGCTGATCGTTGTGCGCGTCGCAGAACCGGTAGAAATACCAGCTCGAATCCACGAACGTGTCCATCGTGTCGGTCTCGCGACGCGCCGCGGCGCCGCACTTCGGACACGTGGTGTTCACGAACTCGGGAATCTGGGCCAACGGCGAGTCGCCGCGCCCGGTGAACTCCACGACGTTCGGCAGACGGACGGGCAAGTCCTTGTCGGGCACCGCGACCAGGCCGCACGCGTGGCAATAGATGATCGGGATCGGCGTGCCCCAGTAGCGCTGGCGCGAGACACCCCAGTCCTTCAACCGGTACTGGACGGTCCCTTCGCCAAAGCCCCGCGCCTTCGCGTCGGCTGTGATCTTGCGGTTCGCCTCCGACCACTCGAGGCCGGAGTATTCGCCGCTCTCGATCAGCCGGCCCTCGTCGTTGACCACGACGCGGATCGGCAGGACGTACTTGATCGCAAACTCCCGGTCGCGGTCGTCGTGCGCCGGCACGCCCATCACGGCGCCGGTGCCGTAGTCCACGAGCACGAAGTTCGCGATCCACACCGGGACCTGCTCCTTCGTGAACGGGTTCTCGACCGTGAACCCGGTGTCGAAGCCTTCCTTCTCTACCTCGCCGGTCATCCGCGCAGTGCGATCCTGCGCGCGGAAGCGCGCGACCTTGGCGCGAAATGCCGCCGGGTCGGACGACTTGGCGGCGAGCGAGTCCACAAGCGGATGTTCGGGCGCCAACGTCACGAACGTCGCGCCGAAGATCGTGTCGATGCGCGTGGTGAATACCCGAATGTCGCCGAACTCGACGAACGCCCCTTCCGAGCGCCCGATCCAGTTCTTCTGCATCGTCAGCACTTTTTCGGGCCACTCGGGCAGCGCGTCGATCGCCTCGAGCAATTCGTCCGCGTACTCGGTGATCTTGAGGAACCACTGCTCGAGTTCCTTGACGACGACCTGGGTGCCGCAGCGCCAGCAGGCGCCGTCGACGACCTGCTCGTTGGCGAGGACGGTCAAGTCGACCGGACACCAGTTGACGTTCGACTTGCGTTTGTAGGCCAGGCCGCGCTCGAACATGCGCGTGAACAGCCACTGGTTCCAGCGGTAGTAGTCCGGGAGGCAGGTCGCCAGCTCGCGTTCCCACGCGTAGCTGATGCCGAGGCGCTGCAGCTGCGCCTTCATGTGCGCGATGTTGTCGAGCGTCCATTTCTCCGGGTGCGTGTTGTTCTTGATCGCGGCGTTCTCGGCGGGAAGGCCGAACGCGTCCCACCCGAAGGGATGCAGCACGTTGAAGCCGCGCATGCGCTTGGTGCGCGCGATGATGTCGCCGATCATGTAGTTGCGCACATGACCGACGTGCGCGTGCCCGGACGGGTACGCGAACATCTCGAGGCAATAGAACTTTTGCTTGGTCGGATCTTCCGTGACCTCAAAGGCCCGGGTGTCCGTCCAGTGCTTCTGCCACTTCGTTTCGATTTCCTGGGGACGATACTCAGCCACGACGGAACAATTGTACTGCCTCGTCGAGGCACGACCGCAGCGCCGCGAGATCGTAGCCGCCCTCGGTGACGAGCGCGATGCGCCGGCCGCACTCCTGCCGGGCGGCATCGTCCAGAATCGCCATGATGTTGGCGAAGCCGTTGGTCGACACCTTCATCCCGGCCAACGGATCGGCGGCATGCGCATCGAACCCGGCGGAGACGAGGATCGCATCGGGCCGGAACTCCTGCAGCGCCGGCACCACCTGGGTCGCGTACGCCAGCTCGTAGCCGGCATCGCCGGTCCCGGCGGGCAGCGGGATGTTCACGGTGAACCCGCGCCCGGGGCCCTCACCCACTTCGGCCGCCGACCCGGTGCCCGGCCAGTACGGATACTGCTGACTCGACACGAACAATACCGACGGATCTGTCCAGAATGCCGCCTGCGTGCCGTTGCCGTGATGAACGTCGAAGTCGACGACCGCGACGCGCCTGGCGCCGGCGGCGCGAAGGGCGGCGGCCGCGATCGCGATGTTGTTGTAAAGACAGAACCCCATCGCCCGCTCCGGCTCGGCGTGGTGCCCGGGCGGCCGGACCAGCGCCATCGCCGGCTCTCCGGTGGCGAAGGCGTGCATCGCGGCGTCGATCGCCGCGCCCGCGGCCAGACACGCGATTTCGTGCGACTCCGGACTCGTGAACGTGTCCTCGTCGACCATCGTCGCCCGGCCCGCGCGCGATGCGATGTCGTCGAGATAGGCGGCGGTGTGCACGCGCGCCAGCTCTGCACGCGTCGCCGGGCGAGGATCGATGACCTCGCCGCCGCTCGCCGCGAACGCCGTGGCGACGCTCCAGAAGACGCCGGCCCGTTCCGGCCGCTCAGGATGGCCGGGCGGCGTGGAGTGTTCCTCGAACCGCTCAGACGAGAACAGGCGCATTCAGGAGCTCCTCCAATTCCAGCCGCTTCGCCGCCACCTCATCGTCGTCCGCATCCGGTGAGACGTGGAGCGGCGGCGCGATGTCGATCGTCACGGTGGCGCCGGGCGCCGGCAGCAAGTGCCGGTCCCAGCTGTTGAATTCCCTGCCGTAATTGGCTTCGGCGCGCACGGCCAGCACCGGCGCCCCTGTGGCGCGGGCGAGCCAGATGACGCCCGGCTGAACGACGCGCGCGGGACCGCGCGGACCGTCGGGCGTGAACGCCATGAGCTCGCCGGCCAGCAACTGCCGCTTCATCTGAATCAGCGCGCGCGCGCCGCCGCGGGAACTCGAGCCGCGCACCGCGCCCCAGCCGAAGTGGCCGCTCACGGCCGCGATCCACTCGCCGTCGAAGT
>SCUN01000236.1 GCA_004297655.1 Acidobacteriota bacterium
TTCGGAATGAGGAGTTCTTCCTTGCGGGTGCCGGACTTGATGATGTCCACCGCCGGGAAGACGCGCTTGTCCACGAGCTTCCGGTCGAGATGGATTTCCATGTTGCCGGTGCCCTTGAACTCTTCGAAGATGATGTCGTCCATGCGCGAGCCGGTGTCGACGAGCGCCGTCGCCATGATGGTGAGCGAGCCGCCTTCTTCGATGTTTCTCGCCGCGCCGAAGAAGCGCTTCGGCTTCTGGAGCGCGTTCGAGTCGAGACCGCCGGACAGGATCTTGCCCGACGATGGCGCGACCGTGTTGTAGGCGCGCGCGAGGCGCGTGATCGAGTCGAGCAGGATCACGACGTCCTTCTTGTGCTCGACGAGGCGCTTGGCCTTTTCGATCACCATTTCCGCGACCTGCACGTGGCGCGTCGCCGGCTCGTCGAACGTCGACGAGATGACTTCGCCCTTCACCGAGCGCTGCATGTCGGTGACTTCTTCCGGACGCTCGTCGATCAGCAGCACGATCAGGAACACTTCCGGGTGATTGGTCGTGATCGACTGCGCGATGCTCTGGAGCAACATCGTCTTACCCGTGCGCGGCGGCGCGACGATCAGACCGCGCTGGCCCTTGCCGATCGGCGTCATGAGGTCCATGACACGACCGGACATGTTGTCCGTGCCGGTTTCGAGTTTGAGCTGCTGCTGCGGATAGAGCGGGGTGAGGTTTTCGAAGAAGAGCTTGTTACGCGCCTGATCCGGCGATTCGAAGTTGACGGCTTCGACCTTGATCAGCGCGAAGTAACGCTCGCCGTCTTTCGGCGGCCGCACCTGGCCGGAGACGGTGTCGCCGGTCTGGAGATCGAAGCGCCGTATCTGCGACGGCGAGACGTAGATGTCGTCCGGGCCGGCGAGGTAGTTGTAGTCTGGCGCGCGGAGGAAGCCGAATCCGTCGGCGAGCACTTCGAGGACGCCTTCCGAAAACAGGAAGCCGCTCTGCTCGGTCTGCGCCTTGAGGATCTGGAAAATCAGATCCTGCTTGCGCATGCCGGTCGCGCCTGCGACGTTCAGGTCCTTGGCGATTTGCGTGAGCTTCTGGATGCTCGCGTCTTTGAGGTCGTTGATGTTGAGTGAGGGGGCCTTGGGCTGGCCGTTCTCGTCGATCTCACCGGCCGGGGTGGGCGGGAGTTCTTCGACGTCTTTCGGGAGGCCTTCGAAATGTTGCCGCGGACCTTGGTGCCGCCGGCTGCCTCCGCCGATGTTGCCGTCGCGGCCGGGGCCGCCGCCCTGTCCAGAGTGCCGCCCATGTGAGCGTTTGTGATGATGTGCCATATTTTGTGGGTCTGTGTGGTTCACGGGTTCAGAGTTCAACGTTCAAGAGTTCTATTCGATTGTGTGATTTGGGTTGTCGGGCCGACTGAAGGCCGGCGGATCGTTCGAGTCTTGCGGAGTCCTGAATATAGCAAGCCGGTGACCGGAAAGCAAATTCTTTAATAATCCGAGGGCGACTCCCCCACACCCAGGATGCTGCACGCCACTCGCGCTTCGAGGCCAAGCGCGCGGGCGCGCGCGACGACGGCGTCACCGTCGGCGCCCGGATTCAGCCACACTACCGGCACGCCCTTCTGCTTCAGTTCATCCATCACGGCGAGGCCGATTTCGGGCGGCACGTACACGCTCGCCTCGTCGATCGCGCCGGGATAGTCGAGCACGCTCGGATACGCCGCTTCGCCCTCGATCACGCGTTCATGCGGGTTGATCGGAATCACCGCGAAGCCCTGCGCGCGAAATGCGCGCAATGCCTTGTTCCCGAATTTGCGCCGGTCCGACGAGGCGCCGACGATGGCGATGGTAGGCATCGGACTCCAGACTACTTCCGATACGCCTTGAGAATCTTGATCGGCGGCACGAGACTCTCTCGCGCCCGTCCCGTCGCGGCGTCGTTGATCGGCGCGGCCTGGATCTTCTTGATGACGTCCATGCCGGACACGACGCGGCCGAAGGCGGCGAAGCCCTGACCGTCCGGATTGCGGCGCCCGCCGAAGTCGAGTTCCGGCGTGTCGGTGACGCACACGAAGAAGTCGCTCGACGCCGAATCGGGGGCCGCGGCCCGCGCCATCGACAGCGTGCCGGCCAGATGCTTCACGCCGGTCACGCTCGTGCGCTCGAGTGGAATCGGCGGCTGCCCCGCCTTGCCGCGCGCGCGGCTCGCCTGGATCACCTGGATCGGATAGTCCTCCCGGCTCTCGGTCCCGGGCCGCACGGTGCGATGGAACATGCCGTCGTTGTACGCGCCGGCGTCAACGTACCAGAGGAAGTTCGCGACCGTCACGGGCGCCTTCACGGCCTCGAGCTCGACCTCGAAGGTGCCGAGTTCGGTCTCGAAGACCACGCGCGGCAGCGCGGGCGGCTGCTGCAGCGAAATCAAGAGCACGACCAGCCACGCGATCACGGGAACATCTTTCCGGGATTGAGAATCCCATTCGGATCGAACGCCTGCTTCACGCGCTTCATCGTCTCGATCGTGGGCGCGGTGAGTTCCATCGGCATGTAGGCCGCTTTGGCGAAGCCGATGCCGTGCTCGCCGCTGATCGAGCCTTCGAGCGCGACCGTGCCGCGGAACAACACGCCTTCGGCCTCGTGCGCGCGGCGGATCTCATCGTCATCGCCCGGCGTGACCATGATGTTGACGTGGATGTTGCCGTCGCCAACATGTCCAAAGCACGGAATCCGCAGGCGAAACTCCTGCTTGATCTTTTCCACTAGTTCGAAGAGTTCGGGCACGCGGCCCTTCGGCACGACGACGTCGTGATTGAACTTGAGCGGCGTGATCATCCGAAGCGACGGGGAGAGCTCGCGGCGGACGCGCCACAACTCCTGCCGCTCGCTCTCGTCCTTCGCGCGCACGAACTCGGTGGCGCCGGCCGCGCGGACGGCGGCTTCAACCCGGTCAGCTTCGTCGGCGACCTGGCCATCGCCGCCGTCCACTTCGAGGAGCAGCAGCGCGGCCGTGCCGGGCGGCGCGAGCGATCGGACCTTCAGAGCCTCGGCGACCGCGTCGAGGCAATCGCCGTCGATCAGCTCCAGCGCCGCGGGGACGACGCGAGCGCGAATCAGGTTGGTCACGGCATTGACCGCATGCCGCACGCTCGGGAATGTCGCGCGCATCGTGATCTGGCGCGTCGGCTTCGGCACGAGCCGCAGGATGATCTTCGTGATGATCGCGAGCGTGCCTTCGGAGCCGACCAGCAACTGCGTGAGGTCGTAGCCGACGACGTTCTTGACGACCTTCCCGCCCGTGCGAATCACTTCGCCGTTGGCCAGCACGGCCTCGAGACCCAGCACGTACTGCTTGGTGACGCCGTATTTGAACGCGCGCGGGCCGCCGGCACATTCCGCGACGTTGCCGCCGATCGCGGATTGCCGGAGGCTGGCCGGGTCCGGCGGGTAGAACAGCCCCACCTTCTCCACCGCGTCCTGGATGTCTCCGGTGATGACGTTCGGCTCGACGACCGCCAGCAGATTCAACTCGTCGATTTCGAGAATTCGATTCAGCCGTTCGAGGCTGACGACGACGCCGCCGTGCACCGGCACGGCGCCGCCGGTGTATCCCGTGCCGCCGCCGCGCGGCACGAGCGGCGTCCGCGTCTCGTTGCACAACGCCGCGATCCGTGAAATCTCTTCCGTGTTGGCCGGCAGTACGACGATGTCGGCCGGGTGTCCGCGCTTGAGCGCGTCAACGCCGTACTTCGTCAGCGAATCGCTGTCGACAAGCACATGCTCGGCGCCAACGATCTCGCGAAGTCGATCAGCGAGACCGCGCATGGCGGATGATCCGTGTCACGCCGTCGCGCAACGTCTCGAGCGACGCCGCGTAGGACAGCCGGAAGGCGCCCGTGGCTTCAAACGCTTCGGCCGGCGTGACGATGACGTGCTCGGTCGCGAGCAGGCTGTCGGTGAAGTCCTGCGACGTCTTGAATCCGGCCGGCGAGAGAAAGGCCTCGATCGACGGGAACAGATAGAAGGCACCGCGGGGCACCGGGCAGGTCATCCGCGGTTCTTCTTTCAACCACTCGATGACCTGGTCTCGCCGTTGCTTGTAGACCGCGCGCATTTCCTTCACGCAGTCCTGCGATCCGGTCAGCGCCGCGACCGCGGCCTTCTGCGTGATCGAGTTCACATTCGAGGTCTCATGACTCTGCAGGGCGTTGCATCCCGACGTGACGCTCTTCGGCGCGAGCACCCACCCGCACCGCCATCCCGTCATCGCGTAGGCCTTCGACGCGGAGCCGCAAATCACGAACCGGTCGCGCATGGCCTCGAACGACTTGGGCATGTTGTGCGGCACGCCGTCGTACACCAGGCCTTCGTAGCAGAGATCCATCACGACCCAGATCTCGCGCTTCGCGCATTCGGCGGCCAGCTTCCGCGCCTCGTCTTCCGGCATCAGACCGCCAGTCGGATTGCCCGGGCTGTTGACGACGATCGCTTTCGTCTTCGGCGTCACGGCCGAGAGCAGCAGTTCCGCGGTCAGGGAAAACCCATTCGCCGCGCTGGTGCGCACGACGACCGGCACGGCGCCGGCGAGCTTGATCTGTTCGAGGATCGTCGGCCAGCCCGGCACGTGCGTGATGACTTCGTCGCCGGGATTGAAGAGCGCCATCGCCGCGTGGTACAGCGCCTGCTTGCCGCCGGCGGTCGCGATGATCTCATCGGGCGCGTAGGTCACGCCGTAGTCTTCGCGATAGCGGAAGGCGATCGCCTCGCGCAACTCGGCGGTGCCCATGTTCGCCGTGTATTTCGTGAAGTTCGCGTCGAGCGCCCGATGGGCGGCTTCGGTGACGTGTTTCGGCGTCGGGAAATCCGGCTCGCCCGCGCCGAGATCGACGACCTTGATGCCTTCCCGCTTCAGCTTCTCCGCCGCGATCGTGCCCTTCATCGTCGGAGAGAGCGCAATGTGACTCATGCGCTCGGCGAGTACCGCCGGGTGATTGCTCATGGACGCGACGTTCCCTTCTTCTTGTCAACCAAGCGCTTCTCGACGCCGGGCGGCACGAGCCCCGTGATGCTGCCGCCGAGCGTCATGACTTCCTTGATCAGCCGGGAGCTGACGTACGTGTACTGCTCGGCCGGCATCATGAACACCGTTTCGATCGCGGCATCGAGATGCCGGTTCATCATGGCCATCTGCAGCTCGTACTCGAAGTCGGAGATGCCGCGCAGGCCGCGCACCAGCACTGTCGCGCCCTTCCGGCGCGCGTAGTCGACGACCAGTCCGTCAAAGCCATCGGCTTCGACGTTCGGCGTCTGCTGGAAATTCTCGCGAATGATCGCCAGGCGCTCGTCGACGGTGAACAGCGGCGTCTTGGACGCGTTGGTCAGCACGGCGACGATGATGCGGTCGAAGAGCTTCGCGCCGCGTTGAATGATGTCGATGTGGCCGTTGGTCAACGGGTCGAAGGAACCCGGAAAGACCGCAATGCGCGCGTTGGCTCGCTCACCCATCTCAGGCGCCCTCCACAGCAGTGTAGAACGAGAGCGCGCTGTCGCCGGCGGTCAGCGTTCGATATTTCGAGAGGCCGTCGATCCGGGGGGCCGGCTCGCGGCGGCGGCTGTGTTCGGCCACCACGCGGCCGCCGGGCGCGAGCAGGGCGCCGGCGCGCCGGATCGCGTCGTCCAGGTCAGGCAGTTCGTAGGGCGGATCGAGAAAGGCCAGGTCAAAGCGCTCCGCCTTCGCCAAGGCTCCGGCGAGACTCGCTGGCGCTCGCATGAAATCGCCGCGGATGATAGCACACGCGTTTTTCACGCCGAGCTTCGTGATGTTGTGTTCAATCAGCGTTATCGCGCGCGGGTCGCGCTCGACGAACGTCGCGTGCGCGGCGCCGCGGCTCACGGCTTCGATCCCGACCGCGCCGGTGCCGGCGAAGGCATCGAGCACGCGCGCGCCCGCGATCGACGGCCCGAGCACGTTGAACAGCGTCTCGCGCAGCGAATCCGACGTCGGGCGAAGTCCGTCCCACTTCGGACCGTCGATCGTGCGACCGCGCAGGGTGCCCGCGACGATGCGCACTAGCCGACGCCCACGAGCCCGAACCGCGCGGCCCAATTCGCCGACACGTACGCGGCGAGCGCGCGCGACGCGGCCGGCTCGTCGAGCCAGGCCACGGCCTCGCGCCGCGCTTCCTCCATCAGCGCATGATCGCGCAGCAGATCACCCACGCGCAGCGTCGGAATCCCCGACTGCCGCGTGCCAAAGAAGTCGCCCGGCCCGCGAATCTCGAGATCCCGTTCGGCGATCACGAAGCCGTCGGTCGTCTCGACGAGCGCCCGGAGTCTGGCCTTCGCATCTTCGCTGAGCGGAAACTGATACAGCAGCACGCACGTCGAGGGGTGCTCGCCGCGGCCGACGCGCCCGCGCAACTGGTGGAGCTGCGACAGCCCGAACCGCTCGGCGTGCTCGACGACCATGACGGTCGCGTTCGGCACGTCGACGCCAACTTCCACGACGGTCGTCGAGACGAGCAGGTCCACTTCACCGCGCGCAAATGCCGACATCACGCGGTCCTTCTCCTCCTGCTTGAGCCGGCCGTGCAGCAGCGCCACGCGGTACTCCGGGAAGATCTCCTGCTGGAGGTGGTCGGCCATCGCGGTGGCGGCGCGCAGATCCACTTTCTCGGACTCCTCGACGAGCGGGTAGATCACGTACGCCTGCCGGCGCGCGTCCAACTGCTTTCGCACGAGCCGGTAGATCTCCTCGCGCTTCGATTCGGATTTCGACACCGTCGTGATCGGCTGGCGCCCGGGCGGCAGCTCGCGGATGACCGAGACGTCGAGGTCGCCGTACGTGGTGAGCGCCAGCGTCCGCGGAATCGGCGTGGCGGTCATCACGAGCACGTCCGGGTGCCGCCCCTTCGCGCGCAGGCTCGCGCGCTGCATGACGCCGAAGCGATGCTGCTCGTCGATGATGACGAGACCCAGCGCGTGAAATGCGAGATCGGCCTCCGCGAGCGCATGCGTGCCGATCACCAGCTGCGCCGTCCCGCTCGCAATCTCCGCGTGCACCTCGCGCCGCTTCGCGGGCGTCAGCCCACCGGTGAGCGACACGATGCGGAACCGCGACTGATCGAGCAGACGTCGGATCGTCAGGTAGTGCTGATCGGCCAGGATCTCGGTCGGCGCCATGAAGGCGACCTGGAGTCCGTTCTCCATCGCCACGAGCGCCGCGAGCAGCGCCACGATCGTCTTGCCGGCGCCGACGTCACCCTGGAGCAGCCGATTCATCGGCTCGGGCCGCCGCATGTCGTCCACGATCTCGCGGAGCGCAACGCGCTGCCCTTCCGTGAGCTTGAACGGCAGCACCTTGCGCGCCGACTCGCGGATCCGGTCGTCCACCGTCACCGGGCGCGGCTTGCGATCCTCGGCGTGGCGCCGCTTGCGCAGCACCATGCCGGCCTGAAAGAGAAAGAACTCCTCGAAGATCAACCGCTGATGCGCCGGCGTGCGGAAAGCATTGAGCTCGTCGACGTTGGTCCCGGGCGGCGGGAAATGCACGGCGCGAATCGCGTCGGCGCGCGACGGGAGGCCGCGCCGCTCGCGAATCGGCGCCGGCAACGGATCGGCGACGTCCTTCGGCAGATCCTGCAGCAGCCGGTGCACCAGCGCGCGCTGCATGCGCGGCGTCATCGTCCCCGACTTCTCGTAGATGGGCACGATCCGGCCCGTGTGCACCGACGCATCCTCGTCGTCGGCGTCCTTCTCCGGCCGGATCAGCTCGTATTCCGGATTGGTGAATTGCAGGCCACCGGACGGACGGTACTCGAGGGCGCCGAAGAGGACGACGCGCTGCCCCGGCGTGAAGACGTCTTTCAGGAACGCCTGATTCGGGAAGACGGCTTTGGTGATGCCGCCGGTCGCGTCGCGCACGATGGCTTCGAACAAGCGGAAGCCGGGACGTCGCGTTTGCCGCACACCGCTCGACACGACTTCGGCGGTCACCGTGGCGGTCATGCCGGGCTTGAGATGCCGGATCTCGCAGGGCGCGGCGCGGTCTTCGTACCGCATCGGGAATCGCAGCAGCAGATCCTCGACGGTGAGCATGCCCGCGCGCGCGAGATCGGCGGCCCGCCTGGGCCCGACACCTTTGATGTATTGCAGCGGCGTACTGATCAGATCCTGCGCCACGCTACTTGGCCAACCGGGTCATTGCACCACGGTCGCGGTGCCGCGCGCGATGATCAACTCCCGAACTTCGGCCGGCAGCGGAAACGGCTTGCCGAGCGTGATGCCGTCCGGATAATCCGGAGATTTCGAGTAGTAGCTGATGAGCTCCTGGAGCACGCTGCGCGGGAGCGTCACCGAGCCGAGCGACCACGTCTCGACGTCGAACGTGCCCATGCCGCCGTTCCCCGAGAGCGTGCCGGTGAGCGTGACCGGGATCAGGCCGGACAACCAGTTCATCGGATCGAGCATCGATCGCGGTTTCGATTTGCGCACGGCGTCGAGATCCACCACCGCCTTAGCCGTGACTTTGCCGCCGGCGAGGAAGGTCACCGTCGGCGACAAGAGGCCGACCGGCACGTTGCCTTTGCCGTCGGCCAATAGCCACGCGTTCAGTTGCGCGTCGGTGAACGTCGTGCGGAGCGGCGCCTTTGGTTTGCCTTTGACCGCGCCGGACGCGGCGCGCGTCAGAATCGCGCCGAGGCTTTCCTGCATCTTCTCGGAATCCCGCTTCGACCCGGGCGCCTGCGCATTCACGCAGACCCCGAGCGCGATCAGGGACATGCCGAGAACGAGGAGAAGGCGAACGCGCACTGGGGCTCGCCTTCCATGGTAGCGCGGAGCGTTACCGGGGGATACCCTCGAAACCGCCGCCGCCCTGGCGGACCCGGGTAAGGAAGTCGATCTTGCGCTTCTCGACATTCTCCTCGAGCATGCGCAGACGTGCCCGCTGACGGACACTGAGCGCGGCGTCCAGTTCATCCTGCGCCTTGCGAATCGAGGCCGGACCTTCCGTCTCGGCGGCCGCCAGTTCCTTCAGCTTCGCGTCGATCAGCGCATCGGGCACATCCGGCATCGCCTGCGGGCCGACCAGCCCGCGCAGCTCGTTCATCACCTTCGTCCGTCGGCGGTTGGCCTGCATTTTCGTTTCCTGCAGGCGCTTCAACTTCTGCACGAAACCGGGATACTGCTCGGCCGAGAGCGGCAGGAAGCGTTCGGCCTCCACGATCGCCATCGTGTCGAACATCTGCTGGATGTAAGCCGGCGAGAACCCTTCGCCTTGCGGGCCGGGCTGCTGCGGCTGGCCGGCGGGCTGCCCCTGGCGCCCGCCCTGCCGGCCCTGCTGAGGCGGCGGCTGCTGTTGGAGGCTCGGCTCCTGGGCCAGCGCGACCGAAGTCGCGCCCACCACGAACGCCCCAATCACTGCGGATCGAATTGCCTTCGTCATTCGGAAACTCCCATTTCCTTGCGCAACAAGCGCACGAGCTTTTCGCGATCGGCCGGCGATAGCGCCGCGATCGCCTGATCGGTCGCGTACGACGTCGGCATGAGACCGGCTTCGGCCGCCGACTCGAGCGGCACGTTCGGCGACGCGACTTCGATCAATCGCCACATCTCGCTGACTTCCACGTCGGCAATCAGCTCATTCGACCCGTTAACCGCGACAGCCAGCGCCGGCGCGTGCGCCGGCTGCGACCAGACGATGATTCCGACCACGGCTACTGTGCCGACGGCCGCGAGCACAGGCCGCCAGTACATCATCCACCACGGGCCCGGGATCGGCTCAGCGGCGACCGCTTCGCGGACGCGCGCGCTCAGGTGATGCCAGAAGAGCGGCGACGGCTCGGGCACCTCGCCCGCCGACTTGACCTCATCGATGAGGTCCTTGAATTCGTCGAGATTGTCGAAATCGTTGGTCATGACGCCTGCTGCAAGATGCGCTTGAGATTGCCGAGCGCGTGAAAGAAGTTGGCTTTGACGGCGCCGACCGAACTGCCCAGCACCGTCGCGATCTCTTCGTGGCTCATTTCCTGGTAGATCCGCAGCACCAGCGTCGCGCGCTGTTTCGGCGGCAGCTTCGCGATCGCGCGGCGCACGGCCACGGCGCGTTCGCCGCGGGCGACGAGCTCGTGCGCGTCGGGCGTGCGCTGATCGACGTGCAACTCCGGCTCGATCGTCTCGAGTTTCGGCGTCTTCAGCGCGACGCGGTTCAGACAGACGTTCACACCCACGCGATAGAGCCACGTGCCGAGCGCCGAGTCGCCCTTGAAGCTGTGAAGGCCCTTGAACGCGCGGACGAACACGTCCTGCGTCAGGTCCGACGCGTCCTCGTGGTTCCCGAGGAACCGGTAGCACAGCTGGTACACCTGCCGGCGATGGCGTTCGACGATGACATCGAAGGCGTCGCGGTGTCCGGCGAGGAACGCCTGGATCAGCGCGCGGTCATCGGCCGCGCGCAACGTCTCAATGCCGGCCGGGAGATCAGTCACCCGGGACGCCCAAATCGCGACGGCTGCGCTCATCACCCGGGTTAGACCGCACGGCAGACAGACCTGTTACAGACATAGAGGTTGCGGATTGCCCTTTCGCCTTTTCTTTGGTATCTTCGCCCCGTGCAGCCACTCACCAAGCGCCAGCGGGAGATTCTGGACTACCTGCAGGAATTCATCCAGCAGCACGGCTACGCGCCGAGTCTCGAAGAAGTCGGCCGACGTTTCGGCCTGTCTTCGCTCGCGACCGTCCACAAGCACCTCACCAACCTCCAGGAGAAGGGCTTCATCCGCCGGTCGTGGAACCGAAGCCGCTCGGTCGAACTCCTGCCCGCCCGCGCGGGTCAACGCGCGATCGAGCTGCCGATGCTCGGCTACGTCGCCGCCGGCCTGCCGATCGAAGCCGTGGCTTCGGCCGAGACCATTGCCGTCCCCGAAGACCTGGTCGGCCGCCGCGACAGCTACGTGCTCCGCGTGAAGGGCGACTCGATGATCGACGAACACATCCGCGACGGCGACTACGTCATCGTCGAAGACCGGAAGACCGCCGATAACGGCGAGATGGTCATCGCCCTGATCGGCGGCCACGACGTCACGCTCAAGAAGTTCTACCGGGAGAACGGCCGGATCCGCCTGCAGCCGGCCAACCCGGCCATGCAGCCGATCTTCGTCGACCCCGCCTCGGTGCAACTGCAGGGCGTGGTCGTCGGCGTCATGAGAAAGTACTAACATGGCCGACGCGCCCCCGAAACAGATCAACTTCACGATCGTCCCGGACGAACCAAGGGCGGACGGCCCCGAAGGCCA
>SCUN01000237.1 GCA_004297655.1 Acidobacteriota bacterium
CAAAATATCGCGGACACGAAGCAACAACCCCATCGCCACACTCCCCACGTCAACACGTTGTCATTCAGCCAGGCGCGCGATCGTGAACGAGCCACGCCGGCCACGGATTTCGAGATGCACCGCCTCGGGCTCGAATGTGAGCGATTCGGGCGCGTTCGCGTCCCCGAGGAAGATCGCCAGCAAGCGGTCGATCGGCCACGCGGAGCGCACGCGATGCACGCCCTCCGGATCCGCTGCAACCGCGATCCGTCCGAGATGCCAGTCACACTCGGCGAACTCGCGGAGATACGGTACCGTTCGCCCCGTCGCCGTGTCGGCCAGATACGCGGCGAAGTCTTCGCCGAACTCCGCGATCGACGGCTGCGCCGGCGGACGGCTCCGCACGTACTCACGAGCCGCATCGATCACGGGTTGAGATCCAAGCAGCCACAGCGTGGCGGGAAAGCGTTCGATGAGCGACGTCACGAGACTGGTCTCGTAGTGACGCTGGTGTACCGCGAGCCGGGCCAGCGGATCGGGGCCGCCGACGAGCGCAGGCGCGACGCGCGCGGCGTCACCGGTCACGAGCGCATCCCGGAACCGGCGCTGCAGTTCACCCAGCGACACGCGACGCCTCCCCCGGCTCGGCGCGCGCCGCCGCCGCCACGCCGTCGACACGCGCGGCCTCGGCGAGCAGCGTGTCGAACGCGGGAATCTCGTTGTCCCACTCGATCAGCGTCGGCTTCCAGCCGAATCGAGCGAGCGCGTATGCATACAGTTCCAAGGCGAGGCCGTCGATCGGCGAGTCATGCGTGTCGACGATCACATTGGAGTTCGGCGCGGCGTCGTCTTCGATCGTGAAACCGCCGAGGTGCAATTCGTCGATCGCGTCGCCGGGGAGCCCGTCGAGATAGGCGCGCGCGTCATAGCCCATGTTGTGCGCGCTCAGGTGCACGTTGCTCACGTCGCAGAGCAGCCGGCAACCGGTGCGGCGCACGAGTTCCGTCAGGAACTGCGCTTCGCCCATTGTCGAGCGGCCGAACCCGACGTAGCTCGACGGGTTCTCTACCAGATAAGGTCGCCCGAGCGTTTCCTGCACCTCATCGACGTGGCGCACGAGCACCGCAAGCGTCTCCTCGTCGTAGGGCAGCGGCAGCAGGTCGTTCAAGTACTCGCCCGGGTGCGTGGACCAGGCCACGTGGCCGGACACGAGGATCGGATTGATCCGATCGATCAACTGCCGCACGCGGGACAAATGCGCGCGGTCGATGCCATGGGCGCTGCCAATGGACACGCCGACCGAGTGTACCGAGATCGGGTAGTCACGGGCCAGATCAAGCAGTAGCTCGGTGGCGTGGGGGTTGGCAACGAAGTTCTCCGGATGAATCTCGAGCCAGGCCGCGGCGGGACGACGGGCCGCCACCTCTTCGAGGTGCGGCAGTCGGAGTCCAACGCCAGCGCGAGACGGCACGACAGTGAGTCTCGCGAAGGCGGCGAATGTTACAGGCGTCCGCTGTAATGTTTGTCCACCCTCATGCACTCACCGGACATGGATTCCAAAAACACCGACTGCTTCGGTTGCGGGCACGGCCTCCGTCAGTCGAGTCGCTCTGTGCAGGTGTGCTTCGGCGCCATCATGTTGGCCCTGGTGACCTGGGCGACGTTGGGGGCCCAGGCCCCGGCTCCCCAGGCCGCGACCATTGCCGAGTCGAGCGTCGAGGCGCGCTTCCAACTGGATGTTCACGTGCCAGACTCCGCGCTGGCGGCACTGCTGCCGGCCGGATGGGCGCCTAATGTCGCGGCGCAGGGTGCCGCCAAGGACGCCAATCTGCGCGTGATCTTCATCGAACGGATCGGCATCTGGGGCCCGAATGGGCGCCCGTTGGCGCCCGGGTCGAACCGACTCGTGTATTTGGTCGCGCCGGTCAGGGATCCGGCGGGTGTTACTGCCCAGATGGTGATCGGCGGGCTCACGGAAGACCTGGCCGACGCGCCCGGCCCCTTCGGGGTCTACCTTCCGGCGTCGACTCACACCATGCAGCGGTCAGTCTCGGCCGGCTCCGGGCCGATCATCGAGACGCAGGATTGGGTCTTCGCTGCGGCGGCCGGCGAGCACCTCGAAATGCACATCGCCTTCGAGCGCGGCATCGGCAACAGGGGCAATCCATCCGAGACCCGCTTCTACTCAGCACAGGACCCGACGGTGTTCCAGGTCGCACGGCAGGAGCAGTCGCTCGAGATCCTGCGCAACGTGACGACGACGCCGGCCGATCGCGTAAGGGAGTTTTCGTTCAAGGCCGGCGGCGGGTCCTACGCGAAGCTCTTCGACGGCACCGAGAAGCTGCTGAGCTAGGACAACATCCTCTGGATGAACCGGTCGATCATCGCCAAGTAACCGCTCGCCGACGGCGCGCCTGTAATATTCGGCGCTGCCGACCCACTGACCTTCATGACCGAATCGGTTCTTGAAGCCGGCCAAGTCGAGCAAGCAGTCAGGGCGCGTTATTCCGGAGCGGCGCGGGCGCGGGAGGCTGAACTCTGCTGCCCGGTCTCCTACGATCCCAAGTACCTCGGCGCCATTCCTGACGAGGTGATCGCCCGCGACTACGGATGCGGCGACCCCAGCCGGCACGTGCGACCCGGCGACACGGTCCTCGATCTCGGGTCGGGTTCGGGAAAGATCGCGTTCATCGCCAGCCAGGTTGTCGGCCCCAGCGGAGCGGTGATCGGCATCGACATGAATGACGAGATGCTCGACCTCTCACGCCGCAGCGCGCCCACCGTTGCCGATCGCATCGGCTACGCGAACGTGCGCTTCGGCAAGGGCCGGATCCAGGACCTCGCGTTGGACATCGACCAACTTGACGCCTTTCTGAAGACGCACCCCGTTCGCGCCGCAGCCGATCTCGATCCACTCGACGCGGAAACCGCACGACTTCGCCGCGAGGCGCCACTCGTCGCCTCCGACTCCGTCGACGTCGTCGTGTCCAACTGCGTCCTCAACCTGGTGCGCCCCGATGAGAAGGCGCGGCTGTTCTCCGAAATCTTTCGCGTGCTTCGGCGCGGCGGCCGCGCCGTCATCTCCGACATCGTCTGCGACGAGGATGTGCCGGCGCACCTGCAGCAGGACCCGGAGCTCTGGTCCGGGTGCATTTCGGGTGCGCTCCGAGAGGACAGATTTCTGACCGCGTTCGAAAACGCCGGCTTCTACGGCATCGAACTTCTCGTGCGCGGATCCGCGCCCTGGCGCACGCTGGAAGGCATCGAATTCCGCAGCGTGACGGTGGCGGCCTATAAGGGCAAAGACGGCCCGTGCATCGATCACAAGCAGGCGGTCGTCTATCGCGGCCCGTTCCGCGAGGTCGTCGATGACGACGGACACGTGCTACGTCGGGGCGTACGCACAGCGGTATGCGAGAAGACGTTCGCGGTGTTTTCAGGCCAACCGTACCGCCATCACGTCGAGCTCGTCGAACCGCTCGTGCCCGTGGCTGCTGAAGACGCGCGGCCGTTCCCATGCACGGCCGGCGCGCTGGTGCGCGACCCGCGCGACACCAAGGGCGCCGATTACACGCTGACGACCGCGCCGACGGGCGCCGTGTGCGAACGGGACGGAGGCTGCTGCTGATGCCGCCGGCCGGCGCGCGCCCCTCGTTTCACTCTGCGCTGGCCCGGCATGGAGATCGGAAGAGC
>SCUN01000238.1 GCA_004297655.1 Acidobacteriota bacterium
CAAAGAGCAGGGCCTCATGCAGAGGCCGGCCGGCCCGCCGCACCAGATCGATCAGCGGTCGAAGCACCGTTCAGTCCTTCATCGAAGCGACCAGGTCGTAATCCGCTGCGCCCGTGACGGTTGCCGAGACGATCGTGCCCGGCAGGACCACCTCCGGGTCGCAGTCCGAGAGGTAGACCACGGCGTCGATTTCCGGCGCCTGGCCCTCGAGGCGGCCCTGAAGCACGAGCGGCAGATCGGGGGACGGGCCATCGACCATCACGCGGATGGTCTCGCCGCGCCGCGCTTTCTGCCGCCTCGCGACGATGCCCTTCTGCAGCGCCATCAGCCGGTCCCGGCGCGCGGCCTTCACTGCGGCCGGCACGTCGTCATCCATCTCGAAGGCGCGGGTGCCTTCCTCGTGCGAGTAGGTGAAGACGCCGACGTGATCGAATTCCGTGTCGCGAACGAAGTCGCAGAGCGCCTCGAAATCCGCCTCGGTCTCGCCCGGGAAGCCGACGATGAACGTTGTCCGCAAGGTGACGTTCGGCACGGTCGCCCGGATGCGGGCGAGGAGCTTGTCGTACGCCTCGCGATTGCCCGGGCGGCGCATGCGGCGCAGCACATCGGCCGAGGCATGCTGCAGCGGCAGGTCGATGTAATTGCAGACCTTGTGGCACTCCGCCATCGCCACCAGCACATCATCGGTGATCGTCGTCGGATAGAGGTAGAGCATGCGGATCCACTCGAGACCTGCGACGTTGTTCAGACGGCGGAGCAACCGAGACAGCGCCTGCTTCTCCTTGCGGTCAATACCGAAGAAGCTCGAGTCCTGCGAGATCAGCAGGATCTCCTTCACGCCCTGGGCCGCGAGCTGTTCGGCTTCGCGCACGAGCGAGTCGATGTCGCGGCTGCGGTATTCGCCGCGCAGCGTCGGGATGATGCAGAAGGCGCAGGTGTAGTCGCAGCCCTCGGCGATCTTCATGTACGCGAAGTGCTTCGGCGTCGTCAGGACGCGGGGCGTCTCAGAACCGTAGAGATAGGTAATCCCTTCGCCCGGATGGGTCTTTTTCGAGAAGTCTTCCTTCTTGAAGAGCTTCATGGGCGTGACCGTGCCGTTGATTGCGTTCACGATCTCCGGCACTTCGCCCGTGCCGAGGCACGCATCGATCTCGGGAATTTCCTTCTTGAGCTGTTCGCGATAGCGCTCGGCCAGACAGCCCGTGACGATCAGCTTCTTCGCCTTGCCGTCTTTCTTGAGCTGCGCCATTTCGAGAATCGCGTCAACCGATTCTTCCTTGGCGTTGTCGATGAAGGCGCAGGTGTTGACGACGATGACGTCGGCGTCCTCGGCGTCGGCGGTGATCGTGTGACCCGCATCGCGCGCCATGCCCAACATCACCTCGCCATCGACGAGGTTCTTGGGACAACCGAGAGAGACAAAACCGATCTTCATAAATTGCTGTCTACCTTGGAGGTCATGGAGAAGCTCTCTCCATGCTCTCCAAGGTGAGAATGTTCCTAGGGTGTGAGTCTGTACAGCATACGCGGGTACGGAATGGCTTCGCGGAGGTGATCCAGGCCGCAGATCCAGGAGACGACCCGCTCGATGCCCATGCCGAAGCCGCCGTGCGGCACCGAGCCGAAGCGGCGCAGGTCGAGATACCACTCGAAGGCTTCGCGCGGGAGTTTGTGCTCCTCGATGCGCTTCAGCAGCAGGTCGTAATCCTCGAGGCGCTGGCCGCCGCCGATGATCTCGCCGTAGCCTTCCGGCGCGAGCACGTCCACCGACATCGACACTTCGGGCCGGCCGTCCATCGGTTTGAAGTAGAACGCTTTGATCTCCGACGGGTACCCGGTCACGCACACCGGCCCGTTGAAGTGCTCGGAGAGCGCGGTTTCGTCCGGGCTGCCGAAGTCGCCGCCCCATTCGAAGGGCAGGCCCTTCTCTTTGAGCACCTTCACCGCATCGTCGTAGGTGATGCGGGCGAACGGCGCCGTGATGGCTGAGAGCTTCGTCGTGTCGCGCTCGAGGACCTTGAGCTCCATCGCGCGTTTGTCGAGCACGCGCGCGATGACGCTGACGACGAGACCCTGGGCGAGCTCGATGACGTCGTTGAGATCGGCGTACGCGACTTCAGGCTCGACCATCCAGAACTCGGTCAGGTGGCGGCGCGTCTTGGACTTCTCGGCGCGGAACGTCGGGCCGAAGCAGTACGTGCGGCCGAGGGCCATCGCGTTGGCTTCGTTGTAGAGCTGGCCGCTCTGGGTGAGGTAGGCCGTGTTCTCCTCGAAATACTGCACCGGAAACAACGTCGTCGTGCCTTCGCACGCCGACGGCGTGAAGATCGGCGTGTCGGCGAGGATGAAGCCGCGGCTGTTGAAGTAGTCGCGCACGGCGTCGATCACTTCGTGACGCACGCGGAGGATCGCCTGCTGGCGCTGCGAGCGGATCCAGAGGTGCCGCCGGTCCATGAGGAAATCCACGCCGTGTTCTTTCGGCGTGATGGGGAAGTCGTGCGCTTCGCTGACGACTTCGAGACCGGTGGCGTCGAGTTCGAAGCCGGATTTCGACCGGGTATCGGCCTTGACGAGGCCGTGCACGATCACCGCGCTTTCCTGTGAGAGGTGATCGGCCTTCGTGAAGACCTCGTCGCCGACCGCGGCCTTCGAC
>SCUN01000239.1 GCA_004297655.1 Acidobacteriota bacterium
CAACGCCGGCACGGCGTTGTGCGGAGACGCAAACACGCGGCTCACCCAGCGATCTTCCGGCGCGCCGGCTTTCACCAGCGCCGGCGTGAGATCCGCCCACGCCCCGCCGTGGTTTCTCGTCAGCCGCACCTTTCCGTCGTCGGTGCCGACCCAGATCACGCCGGCGGTGAGGGCGCTTTCGGAGATCGACGTGATCGTGCAGAACGGCACGTTCTTCCGTAGCTTCGACGGGTCGTTCGTCGTGAGATCACCGCTGATCTCCTCCCAGCTGTCGCCGCGATTGAGCGATCGGAAGAGCTTCTGCGCGCCGGCGTAGATGATCTGCGGATTGTGCGGCGACATCGCGATCGGCGCGATCCAGTTGTAGCGCAGCGGGGGATTGCCCGTGTTGGCCCGGCCCGGCGAGATGTCCACGCGCACGCCGGTCTTCTGGTCCATGCGGCCCATCGAGTTCAGCTCGCGCGTGTTGTAGACCCAGCGGCTGTCGGTCGGATCGACCACGTTGTACATGCCGTCGCCCGGGCCGACGGTGACCCAATCCTCGAGTGTGATTTCGCCCCAGCGGGAATTGACCGGGCCTTTCCAGGAATCGTGATCTTGGAAGCCCGCGTAGACGTGATACGGATCGTCCATGTCGACGCCGAGCGCGTAGGCCTCGCCGGCCTTGATGTTCGGAAACCAGTCGGCCGTCTTGCCGCGGTCGTACGACACGCTGACGCCGCCGTCGCTGCACGTCATCACGCGGTCTTCATCCTGCGCGTCCCACCACATGCAGCGGAAGTCCCCGAACGTCCCCCGCATGAAGTCCATCGTCCACGTCTTGCCGCCGTCTTTCGTCTGGAACATCGAGTCGCTGTTGACGACGACCTGCTGGTCGTTGAACGGGTTGATCTTGATCTGGTTGAACGAGTACGGCGCCTTGCCGCCGGCGACGTTGACGTCGCCGCTCACCTTGCGCCACGTCTTACCGCCGTCGTCCGTGCGGTAGAGCTCGTTGCCGATAATGCCTTGCGCGAGCGGGCTGGTCGAGCTGACCTGGCCGGGCGCCCCGGCCGCCGCCGGCTTCGGATTCTGATTCTCGAGCAGGGCATAGAGAATCAGCGGGTTCTTCTGGAAAATGTCGATGCCGATGCGGCCGATCTTGCCGCCCGGCAGGCCGTTGGTCAGCCGCGTCCAAGTGTCGCCGCCGTTGTCGCTGCGGTAGACGCCGCTTTCAGGGCCGCTCTCGATGATCTGCCAGGGCAGCCGTTCTTTGTCGTACATCGCTGCGAAGACCTGGGTCGGGACCTTCTGGTTGATCACGAGGTCGATGGCGCCGACGCCATCATTTATATAGAGCACCTTCTTCCACGTCTTCCCGCCGTCAATCGTGCGGAACACGCCGCGCTCTTCGTTCTTCGAAAAAAGATGGCCCATGGCCGCCACGTAGACGATGTCCGGGTTTTTCGGGTGAATGACGATGCGGGCGATGTGATGGGAGTCGGGGAGTCCCATCGCCTGCCACGTGGCGCCGGCGTCGGTGGACTTGAAGACGCCGATGCCCGAATACGACGAGCGCGCGTTGGCCTGATCGCCCGTGCCGACCCAGACGATCTGGCTGTTGCTCGGCGCGACGGCGACGGCGCCGACGGCGGCGATGTCCACGCTGTCGGTGACCGGCGTCCAGGTGATGCCGTTGTTCGACGTTTTCCAGAGGCCGCCGCTTCGGGCACCGGCGTAGATCGTGTAGAGGTGTTCGCGCACCGGCGCGTCGGGCACGGCGATCGAGGTGATCCACGAGCCCGATCGGAACGGCCCGATGTTGCGCATCTGGACGGCGTTGAGGACGTCGGCGAGCGGAGAGCCCTGCTGAGCGCCCAGGTTTGTTGCCGTGACCAAACAAATCGCGAAGGCCAGCTTCTTCATGCGGCCGATTGTACGGCCGAGCATGCACCCGCGCACCCGCGCACCTGCGCACCCGAGCCTGGAGGAGTAGACTGTGCCCGTGCTCTTCGTTCCCAGCCGGAGAGGCCGCGGGCTCTTGCTTGCCGCGGTGTGCGTCCTGGGTGGTCTGACGGCGGCTTCGGCCGCGCAGACCCCGGCGCCCGAGCCCATTCCCTGTCTTTCGGATTGGTCAAAAGTCAAATACACAACGCTTCTTCCAGCGTTCGTCGAGGTCTTCATGACGATCGGCAAGTGCGCCGACGCTCAGAAGGTTCCGTGGGATCAGTACATCGCCGCCTTCCAGAATGAGCTGAAGGAAGTCGACGCGATCAAGGCGCAGCGCCAACGGGAGGGTCTGCCGCCGTTGGGCTCATCGACGAATCCGGAATTGCGGGCGTTCGAGCAGAAGATTCTCGACGTCCTCGCGGCCGCGGAAGACGCGGTGCAGCGCCTCAAGGCCGAGCAGGACCACGTCCGGCAGGAGTTGGCCCGCCGCGCGACGATCCGACGACAGGACCCGCCGCTGGTTTTCACCGGGCCGCGCGTCGTGACGCCGGGGCCGGCTTCGCGCGACGCGCCGCTGGCCTGGGTTCGGCCGTTTGTGCCTGGTGCGCTCAAGAGATTTCTGAACGCGTATCGCCAGAGGGAAATCGGCACGCTGATCGCGACAGGCCACGTCAGGATTCGGGACGGCGACAAGATCATCGAACTCGAGACTGGCGCGAAATACGTCTTGAAGGACTTTCAGGAGGTCATCACCGAGACGGACGGCTTCGCGCATATCGTGTTCAACGATGGACGCGAGCGGGACCTTCTTCCCAACACCGTGTTCGACACGCGGCCGTGCGACCTCGAGGTCCTGAACACCGGCACCAGCGGCTTCGCTCGGCGGATGCGCCAGCCGTCCCTGCTGGTGCGAGGGACCCTGCGTCATCTGATCAGCGGTCGCAGCTTGAATGTGTGCGAACAGGTCCAGACCGGAGGCGGCGCCGGTGCGCCTCAAGGCACGGTCTTCGACCTGTCGTACGACGAAGCCGACGAACAAGGCGTGACCGTGCTCACCGTGAAGAACGGGCAGGTGGAATTCCTCGATTTCAGCGGCAACACCACGCTGGTCGCTTCCGGCGAAACGCGACTCTTCCGCGCGTCGATTCGCCCGCCGCTGGCGGCTGACGATCCGATTCGCGTGGCCCTGGAGAGCGGGCGCGCCGTTGACCGTCAGGGGCGCACGTTCGTCCCGGGCGTCATCGGCGGAGTCTGGCTCGATGATTCGTGGCGCGCCGTCGCGCCGCTCGACGACGCGCGTCCGGGGCTGCTGGACTTTCAATCAACCGACGGCCAGCTGGGCGGCCGCATCCTGACGAGCACCGTGCCGCTCTCGCGCGCGGAACTCCGACAGGCCGCCGTCGATGAGATTGTCGCGTCGGCGCCAACCGCGGTCGTCACGCGTGAAGAGTGGCGCGAGATTAACGGGATGCAGGTGCTCGATCTTGTGTTCGACCTGACGCCCGGCGGAACAGCGAACCAGGCAATCGGCCGGTACTTCACAGGCGGTCAGGGCCACGCGGAGCTCTATCTGTTCGGCCGCCGCGCGGCGATGCAGGCCCGGCAGTCGGCCGTCGACGCCGTTTTCTCCGGTCTCGTCATCGTGAGCCCGCTGATGATGAGGCCGCCGAAGTAGACCGGCCTTTCTATCCGAACGGCTGATCGATCGCCGGGCTCTGCTTCGTGAAGAAGTGCGGGCCGCTTTCATCGAAGTACACGCAATCCTCGAGGCGGATGCCGAACTCGCCCGGAATCGAAATCGTGGGCTCGTCGCTGAAACACATCCCGGGCGCCATCGGCGTCATGTTGCCCTTCGTGAAGTTCGTCCACTCGTGGCCTTCAAGGCCGATGCCGTGGCCCGTCCGATGCGGCGTGCCCGGGAGTTTGTAGGCCGGGCCGTAGCCGAACTTCACGAGACCGGCGCGCACGACGTTGTCCACGTTCTCGCACGGATCGCCGAGCTTCATCGCCGCGAACGCCATCGACTGCAGTTCCTTCTCCTGGTTCCACACGTCGATCTGTCGCTGCGTGGGCTTGCCGAGGACCGTGGTTCGCGTGATGTCCGACGCGTAGCCTTCGCAGCTCGTGCCGCCGTCCACCATCACGATCTGGCCCTCTTCGAGCTTCTGCGGCGTGATGCTGCCGTGGGGCAGCGCCGACCATTTGCCGACCTGCACCGACGCGCCCCCGCTGAAGCCGAGCGCGGTGAACGCCGCCGCGATGTTCGCGGACAACTCGCCCTGCGTCATGCCGGCCTTCATCGTCTGAAACGCGGCGCGGTAGGCCGCGATCGTGACGTCGTTGGCGCGCTGCATGAGCGCGATCTCGGCTTTGGACTTGTAGATGCGGCAGCCGGCAGTGACCGGCGTCGCGTCGACGATCTCGAACCCCGGCGCGGCTTTGCGAACGCCGTCGGCGATGAAGAACCGCACGCGCTCTTCCATGCCGATCCGATGATGCGTGACGCCGCGGTCCTTCACGATGCCGGCGATGACCGCGTACGGGCTTTCATGTTCCTCCCAGGCGCGGACCTCGGCGCCGTAGTCGGTCTTGAGCAGCTCCATCGCGCGGTCGACCTCGAAGCGCGGCGAGACGTACGCCACTTCGCCCTTGGCCGGAATCACCACGCCGAACGTGCGCTCGCTCTGGCCCCAGCGCATGTCGACGAAATAGAACATGCTCGTCGTGCCTTCCATGAAGATCGCGTCGATCTTCTGCTCGCTCATCAGCTTCTGAGCCTTGGCGATCCGGGCCTTTCGCTCCTCGACGCTGATCGGCACGATGCCGTCGCGCATCGGTTTGAGCGCGGCAATGGCCGGATGCAGTCCGCCGTCAGCCGGCACCACCTGTTCGCCCGGCTTGAGCGACTCGCCCGCGCAACTCGCCAGCGCCATCGCGCCGCCGCCCAGTGCCGCCGTCTTCACGAAATCGCGTCGTTTCACATGTCCCCCTATTGTTCCGCCACGTAGCTCTTGCGAGCGCGCACAGTGTAATTCGGTTGCCGGATCCGCACCTCAAGTTTGTGCAGCCGGTTGTCCAGGATCGCCGGCGTGAATCCGAGCAGGTACTGGTGGTGCAGCTCCTGCGCCACTTCGGTCATGATCCGGTTGATCTCGTCGATCTCCGCAAACCGCATGTACCCGCCGCCCGTCTCCTCGACGAACGAACGGAGCCCGGCGTTCGGCCGGATCTGCGGCCGCAGCTCCGGGCCGCCCGTGCCCGTCATCCCGATCCAGTAGAGCAGCACGCCCGCTTTTCTCGCCATCCGCAGCGCGTCGTCCATCTGGACTTCACTCCACGTGTCCTGACCGTCGGTGATGACGAAGACGACGCGGCGGCCGTCGATGCCGTCGAGCGCCTTGACGCCTTCCGAGATGCCGTCCCAGAGACGCGTCCGCATGCCGACGCGCAGATCGAAGCTGTCGCGGATGAACTTGATGAGCGCGTCGCGATCGCCGGTGAGCGGCGGTCCCATGCGCACTTCTTCGCTGAAGCTGCCGACGCGCGCGCGGTCGCCGGGCATGAGCCGCACGATGAACTGCTCGGCGGCGGCGATGACGGCGTCGTAGCGGGGCAGCATGCTGCGGCTCAAGTCGAGCATGATCGCGGCCGTGATCGGCACGAACTGATTCGAGAACTGCGTCAGCTCGACCGGCTTGCCCTCGTCGAGGATCTCGAACTGTTCCTTCGCGAGGTCCGTCACGAACCGGCCGGCGCGATCCGTAACGGTCGCGTAGACCGGCACGGTCTTCACGCCCGTGCGGAACTGCGGCTGCTGGGCGGACAGATCAAGAGCTATCACCATGAAGGACATGAAGCACATGAAGGTCGCCTTCATGGTGGCGCTCTTACTTTGTGGCCAGGTAGCTCTTGCGCGTGCGCGCGGTGAGGCCCGGCTGTTTCACGCGCAGTTCGAGCTTGTGGAGTTTGCCGTCGAGGGTGGCTGGCGAGAAGCCGAGCACGTACTGGCTGTGCAGCTCGTTGGCGACCCGGGTGAACGTGGAGTTGAGATCGGTCGTGCCTCTCAGCTCGAAGTAGCCGCCGCCGGTCTCCTCGGCGATCCGCCGCAGGCCGCCGTCGGGCTTCTGCGTGATGCCGCCGCCGGGCGTGCCGCGCAGGCCGATCCCGTAGATCATGAATTCTTCTTCGATCGCGCGGTCGCGCACGCTGCCGTAGCTTTTGTGGCTGTAGTTGTCTTCGCCGTCGGTGAAGAGCAGCACGACCTTCCGGCCATCCAGGCCTTCCATGACGTCCATCGAGCGCCAGGTCGCGTCCCACAGCGCCGTGGGATTGCCGAACTGGATGTCGTTGTGAATCGCGCGGATGAGCTCGTCGCGATTGCCCGTGAACGCCGGCGGCGTGATGATGATCTTGTCGCTGAAGCTGCCGATTCTGGCCTTGTCGCCGGGCAGCAGCCGCAGCGCAAACTGCTCGGCGGCTTCCTTGAGCTGCTCGATCTGAAACGTCATGCTGCCGCTCGTGTCGAGCATCACGACGACCGTGATCTTCTGGTTCTCGTTCACAAACAGCGTCGTCTCCTGCCTGACGCCGTTGTCGAAGATCTCGAATTCGTCGCGCTGGAGGTCCGGGACCAGCCGGCCGGTGCTGTCGACGACCGTCGCATAGAGCGGCACCGTGCGCGTGCCCGACTTGAACGTCGCGCCTTGCTGAGCTGCCAGGAGGACGGTGTACCCGCCGGCGAGGACAAATGCCGCGGGGAGAAGGCGCCAGAAACGGGTCATGGCCTCATGTTAAGCAAGAAATGGTCCGCCCGCGGTCAATTCCCTCAGGGCCTCGATCGCCTTTTTCTGTTCGATGAAGAACGGGCTCGTCGCAATCGTCACGAGCGACGCGGCCGGCAGGTGGGCAGCGATGAACCGGCTGGCTTTCGCGAAGTCGACGTGCGCCATTTCCGGCGCGAAGTAGTCGAGGTCGATGTTCAGGATCTTGTTGCGGCGTGACACGAGCGAGACGTCATCGAGCGCCTCTGCGCCCGTGACGAACTGGCACTCGCCGATGATTCCCGCCCGCTCGGCCGGCACGACGTAATTGCCGACGTTCAAGCGGAAGTTCGTGTACTCGAACGCGTCTTCGATCGTTCGGCCGGAGTACCCGAGCTCGGGAATCCGCGTGTCTCGATGTTGATCGACGTGAACGAGCGCGGCGCCTGGCTGGATCCCGCCGCTGAGCAGCGCCTCGCACCAGAAGTAGAAGGCGTGGTTGTGGTTGTCCACGATGATCGTCGGCACGCCGCGCCACGTCGTCCGGACGAGGTGGGCGAGGCCCGTGCATGCGTGAAGGACGCCGTGCTCGTCGACGTCTTCGAACACCACGCGTTCGCCGGGCCGCACGTCGTCCAACGAGCCCTCGATGAGCGACGGAACCCACAACGACGGCCGCGGGCCGCGCCGTCCGAAGGAAAACGCGTTGTTCCCGACGGGGCCTTCGAGCTCAAACGGCTGGGAATAGTCGCGCGGCACGAATTAGAGAATACTGGAACGGCATTCATGTCTGTGACACGGCTGGTCGTGTTCGATCTCGACGGGACGTTGGTGAACTCCCGCGCCGATCTCGTCTCGAGCGCGAACGAGATGCTCGCTGTGTTTGGTGCGGCGCCACTGACCGACGCGGCGCTGGCGTCATTTGTCGGAGACGGCGCGAGGATGCTCGTGGCTCGGGCGATCGCGGCGTCGGGTGTGCCGGCAGAGCGTCTGGGCGCCGCGCTGGAGAAGTTCCTCGAGATCTACAACGGACGCCTCGTGGAGACGACGCGGCCCTACGAGGGCATTCCCGAACTCGTGACCGGCGCGTCGTCGCTCGGCGCGGAGTTGGCGGTGATCACGAACAAACCCGAGGCGCCCAGTCTCGCGATTCTCAGTCACTTCAATCTCGCGTCGGCCTTTCGGTGGGTAGTCGGCGGCGACAGCCGGTTTCCGCGCAAGCCCGATCCCGCGAGTCTGAACTGGGTCATGGCGGAAGCCGGGATGGATGCGGCGCACACGCTGTTCGTCGGCGATTCGCAAGTCGACGCGGACACGGCGCGGGCCGCCGGCGCGCGGTTCTGTCTCGCCGCCTACGGGTTTGGACAGGCGCGCGGCTCGATCGAGATCCGCCCGGGCGAATTCTCCGCGGACTCCGCGCGCGAGATCCTGCGCGCGATCGAGGCGCTCGCGTGATCGTCGCGCTCGCGTTGACGGCGTCCCTGACGGTCACGCCAACGTCGCGCGCCATGCAACCTGGCGAGCCTGTGCTGCTGACCGTCACGAGCGATCGGCCGCTATCCGCAGTTCACGCGACGGCGTTTGGCCAGACGACGCCGGGTTATGAGATGAGCGTCGCGGACAAACGCGAGTGGCGCGTGCTGATCGGCATTGATCTCGATGTGAAGCCCGGCGCTTACGAGGTGAAGGTCACGGCGGCATCCGCGGACGGACCACTCGAGACCGCGATTCAGCTGAACGTTCGTCCGAAGACGTTTCCGACGCGCCGCTTGAGCGTGGACGAGGCCTTCGTGAATCCGCCGGCGAGCGCGCGCCCGCGGATCGACGCGGAAGCGAAGGAGACGGCCGCGATCTTCGACCAGGCCGGAGCCTCGCGACTGTGGGACACGTTCGTACGGCCCGTGCCCCAGCCGGCGAATAGCGCCTTCGGCACGCGCAGCGTGTTCAACGGCCAGCCGCGCAACGCGCACAGCGGCGCGGATTTCCTGAGTCCGGCGGGAACACCGGTGAAGGCCGCGGCGTCAGGCCGCGTCGTGCTGGCGAAGAGTCTGTACTACTCGGGCAATACCGTGATCATCGACCACGGGCTCGGGGTGTTTTCGCTGTTCGCGCATCTTTCGCGGATCGATGTCCGAGTCGGCGATGACGTCGCCGGCGGCCGCGTGGTCGGATTAGTCGGCGCGACCGGCCGCGTTACCGGCGCCCATTTGCACTGGACCGTGCGGGTGGCCGGCGCGCGGGTCGACCCTTTGGCGGTCCTGACACTGCTGGGACCTCGGGCGCCACGACCGGTTCGGGCGCCACGGCCGTCGCCGCGGCGTCAGTGGCGCTGGTGACAACGACGTAGTTTGGCCACTCGTCGCGCTTCTTCCGCAGTCCCCGGCCCGACGTGTTCGTGAGTCCGCGCCGCTCGCGCACGACCTTCATCGGCGGCAGATCGCCGGTGCTGCGAAGTTGCTCCAGCTCGTCCTGACGCATCACCGCGAAGTGCGTGCCGGGCTTGCGCAACACCTCGGCCATTTCATGGGGGCTCTCCGCCTGCACCGTGCGGCGGTCGACGTAGAAGCGCAGGCTGGTCTTCCATCGCTCGAGCCGGTACGCAGTGATCGTCGCGTCCGGAGGCGCATGCTCCGCCACCCACCGGCCGAGGTCCCGCATTGGCTTGCCCTGCTCCAGGGCGTCAAGGCCGGCGCCGAGAACGATGAAATAGGTGACCATCAGCGCGCTGACGAGACTGAATGGCGCGACCGGCGGACGCCAGCGACGGTAGATGAGCAGTCCGGCGAAGATGGCCCCGGCGAGGGCGAGCGCCGACGGCACCGCCCGCATCGACCCCGTCAACTCCACCGGAAGAGTGTCGAGCTTCAGGTAGGTGTAGACGCCGGCGCCGATGAGGGTGAGCGCGATCGTGGCGCTCGCGACCGCCGTGCCCGCGTGCGCGCGAATCGACTCCGCCTTGACCAGCCGACACCACGCGTTCGCCGCGATGAGCGCGAGCGCCGGCAGCACCGGATAGATGTAATGGTCGAGCTTGAATCGCGAAAAACTGAAGAAGAGCGTGATGCCGGCCGCCCAGGCCCACATCAGGCGCTCGATGTCGCTCACGCGATCGCCGCGCCATGCATCGACGAGCCGGCCGATGAGCAGCGGCGTGAAGGGTAGAAACCCAACGGCGGCGACGCGCAGATAGAACGCCGGGGAACGCGTCGTCTCGAACAACTGCGCGGCATAGAGCAGGATGTTCTCGCGCAGGAAGTACCCGTCAACGAACGCGTAGCCAAATCGCCACCACATGTACAGGAACCACGGCGACGAGAGCGCGACGATGAGCGCCAGCCCCCAACCGAAGCGCAGGGACCAGAGGCCGCGGCGAAGGCCCGGCGCGATGATCAGGGCGAGCAGCAGCGACACGCCCGCCAGCGCCAGCGCGAGGGGTCCCTTCGTCAACACGGCGAGGGCGAGGCAGAGGTACCCCCACCATTGGCGCCGCGGCCGATCGTGCACGACCGCCGACGCGGCGAGCACGACGCCCGCGAAAAGAAACATCGAGAAGGTCATGTCGAGAATCGCGTACGCCGAAAGCAGGAACGTCGCCGGCAACACCGCGACGATCAAGGCGGCGATGTGACCGACCCGCGGATTGAAGAAGATCCGGCCGGCCCAGCCCGTGATGCCGATGATCCCGACAGCCGACAGGGCGGGCACGAGCCGCGCGGCAAATTCCGTGGGCCCGAAGATCTTGAACGAGACGAGCTGCAGCCAGTAGAACAGGATCGGCTTGTCGAAGAACGGCACGCCGTTGTAGATCGGCGCCAGCCAGTCGCCCGTCCGCAACATGCGCCGGGTGACGACGGCGTACACCGCTTCATCCGGATCCCAGAAGCTCGGATAGCCGAGCCGCCAGAAGGCGACGATGTAGATGACGGTGGCCCAGCCGGCCCAAATGGCGACACGTCTGGCCACGTCCGGCTGGGGGAGCAGTCGGGGGAGCATGACAGGCGAGCGATTGTAACTGCTGGTCAGTACCTGTGTGCGAATAAATGTTCGACCAGCGCGTCGCGCATGGCGGCGTCGAGCGCCCGGGTATTACGGGCATCCCCGAGCCGTTTCGACTCGGTCTGGGTGTTGAACGCGATGATGGCGCCCTTCCGGGAGGCACGGTCCACGTAGAAATGCGAGATGAACCCGTTCTGGCCGCCGCTGTGGGCCACGAAGTCCCGCCCGCCGTGCGCTTCGAGGAAGTAGCCCAGTCCCATCGAGACGCCCGCCGAGACGGGCACGACCGGCGTCCACATTTCTTCGAGCGTCGAGCGCTTGATGATGCGGTCGTAGCGCGCCTGCGTCGCGGCGTCCGCGCTGCCCTGGAGCAGTCCGACGTACTTGGCGAGATCGCTGACCGGCGCATTCAGCCCGCCGTTCATGGTCGTGATGCCGGTGTCGAAATCAAACGGCGCCTCCACCTCGCCCTCGTCGGTCACGAAATACGAGTGTGACTTGTCGCCGCGCAGGAACGTCGGCGCCTGGTCGAAGAACGCGCGCGTCATGCCGAGCGGACGGAGGATCTCCTTGTCGATGTAGGTTTCCCACGGCTCCTGCATGACGTCCTCGATCACGCGGCCGAGGTAGACGTAGCCCGGATTGGAGTAGCTGTACTTGGTGCCCGGCGCGAACTCGACTTCGGTGTACGGCATCATCGCGACCAGCTGCTCCCACGACGGCGGCTCGAACGGCTGCCAGGGCTTGTCCCCGGCCCAGGGCCACGTGCCGGCGCGGAAGCCCGCGGAATGCGACAGCAGCTGCTTGATCGTGATGTCGTTCATCGAGCCGAACGGGTTGTGGACCTTCCGCAGTTCCGGGACGTACTTCACGATCGGATCGCTGAGTTTGATGAGCCCGCGATCGCGCAGCTGCATGATGCCGATCGCGTTGAAGGTCTTCGTGATCGACGCCCAGTGGAAGATCGTGTCGTCGTTCACGGGAAGATTCGCGGCCCTGTCGCGCAGGCCGAAGTGCGCCTTCGCGGTGATCGCGCCGTTCTCGACCCACGCGACGCTGCTGCCGACGATCGCGTGCTTCGGCAGCGCCGCGCGGTACTTCGCGACAAACGCCTCCCAGCCGGCCGACTGCGCAGACGGGTGCTTCACCATGAAGGTCATGAAGCACATCAAGAAAACCACCAGCGTTTTGTTGGTTGCCGTTTGCTTCATGTCTTCATGCCTTCATGGTTTGATCTTCCCAACAATCGCCGCCGCGATGGCGTCGCCCATCCGGTGATAGCCATTGATGTCCGGGTGCAGGCCGTCGGGCGAGGATGCGAGCACGTCGCTGTTGTCCGGCCGGGCGGCGGCCTTGCGCGTGTCGACGAACGTGACGTTCGGATCGCGCGCGGCCTCGGCCCGGATCCAGTCGTTGATCGCGTGCATGCGCTGATTCTGTTCCGGCGTGGCCGTGTTGTAGGGCACGATCGAGCCGGCGATCACCGGGATCTTCGCCGCGCGCGCCTTGTCGTACATCCGCCGGAGCTCAGCCGTGACCGACTCCGCCGTTCGGCCCTGGTACACGTCGTTGACGCCCGCGATGATGACGACAAACTGCGGATGATGGGCAAGGACATCGCGGTCGAACCGCGCCGCGATCTGGTCACTGCGCTCGCCGTTGACGCCGCGATTGAGAATCGTCCAGTCGGGATGCGCCAGGTTCATCCAATACGCGAACGGCGCCGTCCGGTCGCCCGCGCCGTTCGGCGCCGCTTCAATCGGCGACTTGAAGAACGGCGTTCCCGCCGTCGTCGAATCGCCAAGCGCGACGATCAGGATGGCGGCGGCCGCGGTCATCGGCGTGTTGCGGCCGCCTCGGCGCCGCGGAGGACGCGCAGGATGTTGCCGCTCGTGATCTTCTTGATCTCGGCGTCGGTGTAACCGCGCCTGAGCAGTTCGACGATCAGGTTGGGGTACTTCGACGTGTCCTCGAGGCCGACGATGACGTCTTCGATGCCGTCGAAGTCGCCGCCGAGGCCGATGTGGTCGATGCCGGCGATCTTGCGGATGTGATCGATGTGATTGGCGACGTCGGCCACGGTCGCGCGCGGGGCGGGGTTGGCTTTCTTGAAGTCCGCGTCCTTCTTGTTGTAGTCGGCGATGGCCTGCGACGAGAAGCTCGGCACGAACGTCACCATCACGATGCCGCCGTTCTTCGGCAACTGCTGCAGGATCGCGTCCGGGACGTTTCTCGGGACATCGCTGACCGCGCGCGCGTTGGAATGGGAGAAGATCACCGGCGCCTTCGTGATGTTGAGCGCCGCCTGCATGACTTCGGGCGACACGTGGCTCAGGTCCACCAGCATGCCGAGCCGGTTCATCTCGGCGAGGATGTCCTCGCCTTGTTTCGTCAGGCCGTGCACCACCGGCGCTTCCGCCGCCGCATCGGCCCACGGAAGACTCACGTTGTGGGTGAGCGTCATGTACCGCGCGCCGAGGCGGTACATCTCGCGCAAGACGCCGACCGACCCGTCGATCGAGTGGCCGCCCTCCATGCCGATGAGCGACGCGATCTTGCCGGACTTCTGGATGCGGACGATGTCGTCGGCCGTGAGCGCCAGTTCGAGCGTGTCCGGGTACTTCGCCATCATCCGGTGCACGACGTCGATCTGTTCGAGCGTGGCGGTGACCGGCGAGATATTCGAGACTTTCTGAATGTCGCCCGGCACGTAGACCGACCAGAATTGGCCGCCGACGCCGCCGGCCCGCAATCGCGCGAAGTCCGTCATCAATTGGGGTTGCGGCTTGCGCATGTCGAAGAGATCGACGTCGAGCTTGCCCTTCTCGCGCACGGCCCACGGGTAGTCGTTGTGCCCGTCGATGATCGGCGCGTCCTTGAGCAGACGCATGGCGCGGACCATCAGCGGATCGGTCTGCGCCTGCAAGGTCATGAGCGCCGGCGCCACGAACGCCACGGCGAGGAGGGTCAACAGGACTTTCGACATACCGGGATTATGATTCACAAATGAGATTCCTTCACGGCGCTTCATGGCCCTTCATGTTGACGGCTTTGTGCGTGTCGCTCGGCGCGCAGGCGCCCGGCGTGCCCGCGGCGACGCGGACGCGGGTGGACGCCATCGCGGCCGAGATCACGCCGGCGCTGATTGCGACGCGGCGGGATCTCCATCAACATCCGGAACTGGGCTTTCGCGAGACGCGCACCGCGGGCATCGTGGCCGATCGTCTGCGCGCGTTGAAGTTCGACGAGGTGCGCACGGGCGTCGGCATCACGGGCGTCGTCGGCATCCTGAAAGGCGGCCGGCCAGGCAAGGTGGTCGCGATTCGCGCGGACATGGACGCGCTGCCGATTCAGGAAGCGATCGCGGCGGCGTACAAATCGCTCGTGCCCAACGTCAATCACTCGTGCGGGCACGACGGCCACACCGCGATTCTGCTGGGCGTCGCCGATGTCCTGAGCCGACTGCGCGCGGAGATTCCGGGCACGGTGATGCTGCTGTTCCAGCCGGCCGAAGAGGGCGATCCGGACGGCGGCAAGACCGGCGCGCTGCGCGTGCTCGAAGCCAACGGCCTCGCCAATCCGAAACCCGACGTCATTTTCGGCCTCCATCTCGATCCGCAGATCGAAGTCGGCCAGATCGGCGTGAGGAGCGGTCCGGCGATGGCCAGCGCGAGCCGGTTCACCCTGAAAGTCATCGGCAAAAAGACCCACGGCGCGATGCCGCACACCGGCATCGACCCGATTCCGATTGCCGCCCAGATCGTGTCGGCATTTCAGACCATTCCGGCGCGGCAGATCGACGCGCAGCAACCGACCGTGCTCACCATCGGCCGCATGAGCGGCGGGAATCGCTACAACGTCATCGCCGACATGGTCGAGATGGAAGGCACCGTGCGCACGTTCAGCGCCGACGGTCCCGAGACGGTGAAGACCAAGATGGAGGCCATTCTCAAGGGCGTCACGGCGAGCTACGGTGCGAGCTACGAGCTGAACTACTTCACGAACGCGCCCGTGACGTTCAACGATCCGGGGCTTTCGACCGCGTCGATCGCCGCGCTGAAGACGGTCTTCGGCGAGAAGGTCCTCACGCCCCAACTCCAGATGGTGTCCGAGGACTTCTCGTACTACCAGCAGCAGATGCCCGGGTTCTACTTCTTCGTCGGCGTGAAGAACCAGGCCAGGGGCATCACGGCGATGTGGCACACCGAGTACTACGAGATGGACGAAGCCGCGCTCGCGATCGGTGTGCGAGCGCTTGCCAACGTCGCGCTCGATTTTCTCTCGCGCTAGTCCCGCAGGGTCGCGGCGGGGTTGACCTTCGTCGCTTCGCGCGCCGGCATGAAGCTGGCGAGCGAGGCGATCGCGAAGAGCGTCACGCCGACGGTCGCAAAGAGCAAGGGGCTTGCCGTGGCGACGCCGAGCAGCGCCTGCTCGATCACGCGAGCCAGCGCGATCGCCGCCACGGTGCCGATCGCGACGCCGATCAACGACAGTCGCGAGGCCTGCCCGAGCGTCATGCGCAGCACATCGCCGGGCGTGGCGCCGAGCGCGAGCCGCAATCCCATTTCCTTGCGGCGCAGCGTGACGTAGAAGGCCATCACCGAGTAGATGCCGATCGCGGCGAGCACGAGCGCGATGATCCCGAAGGCCGCCATCAGTCCGCCGATGAATCGCAATCCCGTCGTTCGCTCCTTCAGCGCATTCGTCATCGTCCGGACCTGATACGCCGGCACGTTCGCGTCGACGTTCGCCAGGGCGCGCCGGATATCGGCTTCGAGACCCGCCGGGTCGCCGGCGGTGCGCGCGATCAGGTTGACGGATCGTGTGGGCGTCTGCGCCTCGGGCACGTAGATCGTCGGCACGTTGCGATTCGCGAACCAGTCGTCGATGATGTCGCCGCTGACGCCCGCGATCGTGACCCAGTCGCTCTCGATGCGGCGGATCTTCATGCGTCGTCCGATCGGGTTGTCGCCGTTGAAGTAGCGCGACGCCAGCGATTCGCTGATGATCGCGACGCGCTGACCGTTCTCGCGATCGAGCGAGCCGAACGCGCGGCCGCTGCGAATCGGAATTCTCAGCGCGTCGAAGTACTGTGGCGACACGATGCGGAAGTTAACGGTGATGGGGTTGTCCTTGTCGACCGGCCGGCCCTCGATCTCGAGGTCGCTCGAGCGGTTCGAGCCGGACGCCGGCAACAGCGAGCCGGTCGCGGCCGCCGTGATCGACGGAATCCGGCCGACCTCGTCCAGCAGCCGATCGGCGAACAACCGCAGCGCCGCATCATCTTTGTATTGCGCTTCCGGCAGCACGACGCTCGCGCGCAGCACGCCGTTGGGGTCGTAGCCCTGGTTGCCGGTGACGAACTTCTGCACGCCGCTCACGGCCATGGCCGAAGCGACCAGCAACGGCAGCGCCAGCGCCAACTCCGCGACGACGAGGATTCGGCGCGCGCGGTTGCGGCCCTGGCCCGCGGTCTGCGTGCGTCCGCCGTCACCGCCGCTCTTGACGGCCGAGAGCACACTGGCGCGCGACGCGTGAATCGCCGGCAGCAGGCCGAAGAGCACGCCGGTGATCGCGGCGCCGAGAATCGTCCACGCCATCAACGGGCCGTCCACGTGCATGCGATCCCAACCCGGCACGAAGCGGATCAGCGCCGGCGGCATCGCGGCGGTCATGAGCTTCAGCGTGAGCCACGCGACGGCCAGCGCGCCCGGCACGGCGGCCAACGACAGCGTCAGGTTCTCCACGAGGAGTTGGCGGACGATGCGAATGCGGCTGGCGCCGATGGCGAGCCGGATCGCGAGTTCGCGCTGACGCTCGGCGCCCTGCGCGAGCAACAGGTTGATCACGTTCGTGCAACCGATGAGCAGGACGAACGCGGCGGCCGCCTGCCACATCATCAGAATCGTGGGCAAGCCGACGTCGATCATGCCGCTCGTGAGTGACATCACGACGACCTTGCGCCCGCGCAGATCATCCGAGTGCTCGGACAGCAGGCGCGAGTACATATTGCCCAGTTCGGCTTCGGCGTCCTTGATCGAGTGCCCGTCGGTCAGCCGGCCGAAGACGGTCAGATAGTGCGAGGCGCGGTTGGCCGCTTCCTTCGGCTCGAACGCCAGCGGCGTCCAGGCGTCGGCCCCGTCCGGAAATGCGAAATCGGCCGGCGCCACGCCGACCACCTGCGCCGGCTCGCCGTCGATGTGCACCTCTCGCCCGATGATGTTCGCGGCGGCGCCGAACTGATTCCGCCAGAGACGATCGCTGATGACAGCTTCGTGGTGTCCGCCGCGGACATGAGATTCCGGCGTGAAGAACCGGCCCATGGCCGGCGCGACGCCGAGCGTGGAGAAGAAATTCGCGGACACGGCGAAGCCGGCAACGCGTTCGGGACGATCGCCGCCGGCAAGGTTTAGCTCGGACCACTCGTAGGCGGCCAGGCCGGTGACGGTGGTGACATCGCGTGTGAAGTCCACGAAGTTAGCCGGCGAGACATTCTCTTTGGGGTAAGGATCGCTGTCGGAGAGTTCCGTCACCATCACGAGCCGGTCGATGTCTTTGAAGGCAAACGGCTTGAGCATCAGCGAGTCGATGCTGTCGAAGATCGCCGCGTTCACGCCGAGGCCGATCGCCAGCGTGAGCAAGATGGCGGCGGTGACACCGGGTCGACGCGTGAGGGCGCGCAATGCCGCGCGTAGTTCGCCAGAGAGAGCATTCATCGGTCGATCTCCTATGAAGAACAACACGCCGAGCGCGGCGAGTGCGCCGCGAAGGCGGCGGCGCGCCGCGTCGCCGGCCAGCCGCGCCGTTTCGCGGCGGTACCACCGGGTCGCGGCGGCCGGGCCGTCAGCGGCCGCACGCTCCGCGAATTCCTCCGCCACATCCCCGAGCACATCGTCGCGCCACACCTCTCGCCGGACGGCGAGGCGCGCGATGAGCGAGGTGAAGCGGGGCGGTGTCACCGCTTGCGATCCAGCAGGCGTTCGAGCCCGGCCGACAGGTTGACGACGGCCGCGCGCGCGTTCTGCAGCGCGGCGACACCTTCTCGAGTGACGGTGAAGTAGCGGCGGCTGCGGCCGCCGCGGACGGCCAGGGGCTCGCCCAGTTTCGACGAGACAAGGCCTTTGGCTTCAAGACGTTCCAGTGACGTGTGCAGGGCGCCGCGGGCGACGTCGCGGCCGGTCTTTTCGCTGATCAGCCGGCCGATCGGCACCGTGTAGGCGCCACCGGGCGCCTCGTCACACTGTAGAATCGCCAACAGCACGAGCTGCTCGAATTCACCGAGGTAGGTCATAGGACTGCATTGTAGGCAATACGAGCGCTGGTCTCAAAGGTTCAACTTGAATTACACTCTGACAATGTGTAAGACTGCCTGTGGGTCCCTGGGGAACGAACCGTGAGTCTGTCAGCGCTCGAAGCGCTGATTCTCGATCTGCTGTCTGCCCGCAACCGGGCGTACGGCCTGGAATTGGTGTCGGCATCGCAGGGCCGCCTCAAGCGCGGCAGCATCTACGTCACGCTCGGACGGATGGAACAGAAAGGCCTGGTCACCTCGGTACTCGACGAGCGGCCGGGCGAAGGGCCGCCGCGGCGGCTCTATGAGGCCACCGCCTACGGATTGCGGGCGCTCGTCGCCACGCGCCTCCTCCACGGTGACCTGCCTTTCGGGGCGAAGGTGTGAGTGGCCGTTGGCTGACGCGATGGCTCGTCAGGTTGTTTGCCAACGACACCACGCGGCGCGCGCTCGCTGAGAGCTTCGCGGATACCGAATACGAACTCCGAACGGCCGCCGGCAAGCGCGCGGCGGTTCGGGCGCGCCTGGCCGGGGGCGTCGCCGTGTTGCGCGTCTTCGCGCGCAGTCTGCTCGTCCGGCCCTTTGACGAGCCGCCCTTCTTCGCCCTTCGAGACGACATCCGGCAGGGGTGGCGCCGGCTGCGGCGCGCGCCGTTGTTCACGTTTGTCGCCATCGCGACGCTCGCCCTTGGCGCCGATGCCAAGGGC